>CAMLOA010000279.1 GCA_946481445.1 uncultured Devosia sp.
GGCGGCCGTGCGGGACATTCCCGAAGTGCTCGAGTGCCACCTGATGGCAGGGCAGTCGGACTATATCCTGCGCGTGGTGTGCCGCGGGCATGACAACTTCGAACAGATCCACCGGCTGCTGAGTGCACGGCTCCCGGGCGTGGCGCGCATTCACTCCAATATGAGCATCAGGACGGTCAAGGCCCGGACTGGCCTGCCGGTCTAGAGACCGAGCGTGAGGTTGAGCCGGTCCAGCGTCACACGATCGGCCGGGTCGACCATGCCGACGAGGAACCGGATCACCAGCTTGCGCGATTCGGGCGGCAGGGCCGCGACCGCCGCGTCAATGCGGGTCGCCTGGCTGACCGAAAGGCTGGCGAAGAACTGGCGCCCCTTTTCGGTGGCAAAGAGCAGGCGCTGGCGGCGATCGGCGTGGCCGGTCTTCTGTTCGACATAGCCGTTGTCGATGAGCTGGCGGAGCACGCGGGCCAAGGACTGCTTTGTGATCTTGAGGATATCGAGCAGGTCGGCGACCGGCATACCCGTCCTCAGATTGACAAAATAGAGTACCCGGTGGTGGGCCCGGCCGAAACCCTGGCGCTCGAGCAGGGCATCGGCATCGCCGGTAAAGTCCCGGTAGGCAAAGAAGAACAGCCCCATAATGTCCAGGGGCAGGCCGCCGTTGCCGGAGGCGGCGGAATTTATGTCAGCTATGTTGACATTTTTTATGCTGGCTGGCATGGTCATTCCATCAGGACCGCTGTTCGTCTTATCCCAAAGCCTTTGTTGTTTGCCAAGGGCTTGGGCCTGGGGCATGATTGGCGGCAAAACCGGCTGTCGGGTGGGACAGCGTGACAACAGGATTGTCGGGAGAGGATCATGGCGGGCGTGCCCATGGACCAGCGTGAAGGCTGGATCTGGTTTGATGGCGAATTCAAACCGTGGAAGGACGCGAAAATCCACGTGCTGACGCACGGGCTGCACTATGCCAGCTCGGTGTTCGAAGGTGAGCGCGCCTATGGCGGCGAGATCTTCAAGTCGCGCGAGCACACCGAGCGGCTGATCCGCTCTGGCAAGACGCTGGATTTCACGATTCCATGGTCTGTCGACCAGATCGAAGAAGCCAAACGTGCCGTGCTAGAGAAGAACGGCCTGGTCGATGCCTATATCCGGCCGGTCGCCTGGCGCGGCTCGGAGGAGCTGAGCGTTCCGGCGCGAAACAACACGGTGCACCTGGCCATCGCCGCCTGGGTGTGGCCGAGCTACTTCTCGGTCGAGGAAAAGCTCAAGGGCATCCGTCTCGAATGGAGCAAGTGGAAGCGTCCATCCCCCGAGACCATCCCGTCCTCGGCCAAGGCGGCGGGTCTGTACATGATCTGCACGCTGTCCAAGGACGCGGCCATGGCCAATGGCTATGCCGACGCGCTGATGCTGGACTACCGGGGCTATGTGGCCGAAGCGACCGGCGCCAACGTGTTCTTCATAAAGGGCAAGGACATCGTCACACCCAAGCCGGACTGTTTCCTCAATGGCATTACCCGCCAGACGCTGATCGAGCTGGCCAAGCGCAATGGCTATACCGTCACCGAGCGGCACATGATGCCCGAGGAACTGAGCCAGTTCGACGAGTGCTTCCTGACCGGCACTGCTGCAGAAGTGACGCCGGTGAGCGAAATCGGCGAATACCGCTTCAAGCCGGCCGAAGGCTGCCGCACGCTGATCGACGCCTATGCGGCCGAAGTGCAGCCCAAGCGCGCCGCGGCGGAGTAAAGCGGAATCAGATTATGAAGAAGCCGGGCCAAGTGCCCGGCTTTTTTGTTGGTTTCAGTCCGTTCGACCCTGAGTGGGCGGCCGTCGGGTTATGTCCAGCGCGCCCTGGCGACATCGTCTTCGGCCTTGGCCTCGACCCAGCGGGTTCCGCCTGGGCCGGTCTCCTGCTTCCAGAAGGGAGCGTCGGTCTTGAGGTAGTCCATCAGGAATTCGGCGCCCTTGAACGCGGCCTCACGATGGGACGAAAGGGTCATCACCTGGACGATGGCTTCGCCCGGGGCGAGGGTGCCATAGCGGTGGATGACCGTGGCGGCGAGCAGGTCGAAGCGCGCAAGGGCCTCGTCGAGGATGATGGTGAGCTGGTTGACCGCCAGCTCGGGATAGCATTCCAGCGTGAGGCTGGTGATCGGATCGCCGGGGCCCGAACGGACCACGCCGGTGAAGGTCGCGGCGGCACCCGCCCCTTGGCTGGCTTGGAGGAATGCATTCAACTCCGCCCCCGGATCGAAGCGGTCGGTCTGGACGCGGACGGTCATGTCAGCCGCCGGTCATGGGCGGGAACAGGGCCACGACGCCGGCACCGGCTATCGGAGCCGTATGCGGCACCAGGCGGGCATCGACGGCGGCCTTGATGAGCGCCCGCTTTTCGACGGCATGGGCAAAGGCCTCGTCGCGGGTGGCCAGCCAGTCGATGAGGTCGGAGACGGTGTTGACTTCGGGCGGCGGGGACACCTCCTCCTCGCCGCGGTTGAGGCGCTCGCGCAGCCAGGCAAAGTAGAGGATCTTCACGGCGCGTCTTCCCTGAGATGCGGCCAGCTGGCCCGCAGGTACTGCCACCCCGTCCAGAGGGTGAGCAGGCCCGCCGCCCAGAGCAGGATGTCGCTGGCCAGGCCCAGGCCGGGAATGATGCGCTCGAGCAGCACGATGGCAAGGGCAACCAGCTGCAGCGTGGTCTTCCACTTGGCGAGCTTGCTCACCGGGAGCACGACCTTGGTATTCCCCAGGAATTCGCGCAGGCCGGAGATGAAGAACTCGCGGAACAGGATGGCCGAGACCGGGATCATGTCCCAGCCGGAAAAGCTGCCGTCCCAGGCGAGGGCGGCAATCAGGATGCCCACCAGCAGCTTGTCGGCGATGGGATCGAGCATGCGCCCTAGGGGCGAATACTGGTTCCAGGCGCGGGCGAGGAAGCCATCGAGCCAGTCGCTGGCAGCGGCAACCACATAGAGCACCAGCGCGAGCAGGCGCATGATGATGTCGCCGTCCATGACCAGCCAGACAATGGGGATGATCGCCGCAATACGGGCGATGGTGATGATATTGGGGACGAGCAGCAGCGGGTTCCGGGCCATGAGGGGACAGAACAGGAATGGGGCCGGGGGGTCAAGGGTGACGAGCCCTTCCCCCCGACCATCGCGTGGTGCTGCCGCGTGCCGGTGTGCAGGGTGGGGCGCGGCGGGCAGGGAGCCAGGCCGTAGCGCCCCGAGGGCCCTATGCCACGGCCTGGTTGGTCGCGGCGCGGCGCTGGGTGACCGATGCCGCCAATGCCTCCAGGGCGACCACGGTGGTGTCCCAATCGATGCAGCCATCGGTGATGGACTGGCCGTAGACCAGTTCGCGACCCTCGACCAGGTCCTGGCGCCCGGCCACGAGGTTGGATTCGATCATGACGCCGATAATGCGCCTGTCGCCATTGGCGAGCTGGGTGCCGATATCGGCCAGCACCAGCGGCTGGTTCTCCGGTTTCTTGGACGAATTGGCATGGCTGGCATCGATCATGATCGCAGCGGGGAGGCCGGCCTTCTCGGCGGCGGCAGAAGCCGCCTCGACGCTGGCGGCGTCATAGTTGGGTGCCTTGCCGCCGCGCAGGATGATGTGGCAATCCGGATTGCCGGTGGTGGCGGCAATGGCGGAGCGCCCGTCCTTGGTGACAGCGAGGAAGTGATGCGGGTGGCTGGCCGAACTCACGGCATCAAGGGCGATCTTGACGTTGCCGTCGGTGCCGTTCTTGAAGCCCACGGGGCAGGAGAGGCCGGACGCCAGCTCGCGGTGAATCTGGCTTTCGGTGGTGCGCGCGCCGATCGCGGCCCAGGACACGAGATCGGCAATGTATTGCGGGGTCGTCATGTCGAGGAATTCGCAGGCCGCGGGCAGGCCGAGATTGGCGATGTCGAGCAGCAGGGTGCGAGCGGTGTGCAGGCCCTGGTCGATATTGAAGCTGCCGTCGAGGTCGGGGTCGTTGATCAGGCCCTTCCAGCCCACCGTGGTGCGCGGCTTCTCGAAGTACACGCGCATCACGATCTCCAGCGTGTCGG
>CAMLOA010000280.1 GCA_946481445.1 uncultured Devosia sp.
GTCGGCTTCGGACGGAAGAAATGCCGCCACGACCGGTAAGCGTGATTTTCCTGCCGTTTGACGAAGATGCCGACGCGGCGGCCGTCAGCCAGCGCCAGCTCCTCGCGCGTCACGCCGCTCCAGCCCCCGCGTGCCTGGTTGGGCGGCTCGAACCATCCATTCTCTGCTACCGGCCACAGTCTCCCGAAATGGTCCAGGCCATTCGCAGCCAAGGCTTCTCGCCATTCAGGGCTGATGTAATCGCGGCTCATGCCGGCGGGAGCGCTTTCAATCGCTCGATGACCAGTTCCGGCTTCATGTCGCGCATGCACTTGAAATGGCCCAGCGGGCATTCGCGCTGGAAACACGGGCTGCAGGACAGGCCGAGGTAAAGGACATCCGCTGTGTCGCTCATGGGGGGGGTGTGATGTGGATCGGAAGAGCCGAACAGCGACAGTTGCGGTAGACCCAGTGCCGCAGCGACATGCATCAGGCCCGAGTCGTTGGTGACCACGGCGCGCGACAGGGCCATGAGATCGATGGCCTCGCCCAATGTCGTCTTGCCGCCGAGGTCGAGGCAGCGATTGCCCGTCAGCCGGTCGATGTGCTGCGTCACCTCGACATCCTTGCCCGAGCCGAATAGCCAGACTTGCCAGCCCTGTTTCAGGGCCCATTCCGCCGTTTCCGCGAAATACTCCACCGGCCAGCGTTTGGCCGGGCCGTATTCGGCACCGGGGCAGAGGGCGAGGACAGGCGATTGCGGAAACGGATGTCCGAGACGCGCGAGTGCCGCCAGCGCCTGTTCGCGCGAAGTTACAAGCGCGGGCTGGGGCAGCAGGGGCGGATTAGCCTCGCCAGCCTCCATGCCTAGCGCGACGAAGCGGTCGACGGTCTTGGGCAGGAGCGTCTTGTCCAGCAGCCGGATATCGTTCAGCAAGCCATAGCGCATCTCGCCCTTGAAGCCGGTCCGCCTGGGAATGCCGGCGAAGAAAGGCGTGATCGCCGACTTGAAGGAATTCGTGAGCAGGATGGCCTGGTCGTAGCGTTTGGCCTTAAGTTCGCGCCCTATGCGGATACGGGCTTTCAGATCGAGCTTGCCGTGCCTGAAGGGAAGCGGGATGCCTGCGCGCACTTCCGGCATGCGTTCCAGCAGGGGCAGCGTCCAGGTGGGTGCGGCAACATCGATCTGGACGCCGGGGCGCTGTTCCTTGAGCTGCCTGAACAGGCTTTGCGCGAGGATCATGTCCCCCACCCAGGACGGGCCGATGACCAGGACCTGTTGCGTCATGGAAGTCAGCCGACGAGCTTGCCGATGATCCTGCTGGTGCTGCGACCGGGGACGAGATCGACCAGCGCGACGCGGCCGCCCCACGATTTCACGTCGTTGCCGCCGACCACCTGGTCTTCGGAGTAATCGCTGCCCTTGGCCAGCACGTCGGGCCTGATCGCGCGGATCAGGTCGAGCGGCGTGTCCTCGTCGAACAGGACCACGGCGTCCACGGATTCCAGCGCGGCCATGACCCGGGCGCGGTCGGCTTCATGGATGACCGGGCGGGTGGGACCTTTTAGCGCCGATACCGAGCGATCGGTATTGAGACCCACGATCAGCCGGTCGCCAAGATTGCGGGCCCCTTCCAGATAGGTGACATGACCTGCGTGCAGCAGGTCGAAGCAGCCATTGGTGAACACGATCTTCTGGCCTGCGGCACGCCAGGCCGCGACGCGCGCGAGCAGTGCCTCCAGCGTGCAGACCTTGTCCGCCTGCTGGGTGGAGTCTTCCACCATCAGTTCGTGCAGGAGTTCCTCGTACTTGATCGGTGCGGTTCCTACCTTGCCGACCACCACGCCGGCCGCAAGGTTGGCGAGATGCAATGCCTGCCGGCGCTCCAGTCCGGCGATGAGGCCGGCGGCGAGGGTGGCAATCACGGTATCGCCTGCGCCGGAAACATCAAAGACCTGCTTGGCAGTGGCGGGGATATGCAGGGTATGCCCCTCTTCGATGAGCGAGACGCCTTCCTCGCTGCGGGTGACGGCGAGAAAGTCCAGCTTGAGGCTTTCGCGCATCCGGGCCGCGGCGGCCAGCAGGGCCTCGTTGTCATGCATGCTTATGCCGCAGGCCTCGGCGGTCTCGCGCTTGTTGGGGGTCAGTGCCGTGGCGCCGGAATACTTTTCGTAATCGCGGCCCTTGGGGTCCACCAGGACCGGAATGCCGTGCTTGCGCGCTTCTGCGATCACCGTTTGGCAAAGGGCCGGCGTCAGTACGCCCTTGGCGTAGTCGGACAGCACGACCACGGCCGGGTGCTCGGCGAGCTGGTGCCTGAGAGCTGCCAGCAGGTTGTGCATGTCGGTGTCGGAATATTGCGCGCGGTCTTCCTGGTCGAGGCGCATCATCTGCTGGTGGCCGCCGAGGATGCGGGTCTTGGCGATGGTCGGATGGCGCTCGGCCTTCACCAGGCCGCTCGCATCCACGCCCAGTTCGGCAATCGCGCGCTGCAGGCGAGTGCCGTTTTCGTCGCCGCCGATGAAGCCGGCGAGGCGGGTCGTGATGTTGAGCCCGGCCAGGTTGGCAGCGACGTTCGCTGCACCGCCCGCGCACTCGGTCTCGTTCTTGAGCAGCACGACCGGGACCGGCGCTTCGGGGGAGATACGCTCAACTTCGCCCCACAAATAGCGGTCCAGCATGAGGTCGCCAATGACCAGCGCCCAGGCGCTCCTCGCGCCGAAACCCTGCTTGACGGTATCGATCAGGTGCTGGTGCAAGCTCAGTCTGCCTCGATCAGGTCGCACAGGATGTGGCCCACGGTGATGTGGGCTTCCTGGATGCGCGGGGTGTCCGTGGACGGCATGGCGAGGTTGAGGTTGCACAATTCCGCGAGCTTGCCTCCCTTGGCGCCGGTCATGCCGATGGTATAGGCGCCGATCTCGCGCGCCTTCTCGATGCCGGCCACCACGTTGGCGCTATTGCCCGAGGTGGAGAGGCCGACCACGATGTCGTTCGGGTTGCACAGCGCTTCCACCTGGCGCGAGAAGATGAAATTGAAGCCATAGTCGTTGCCGACCGAAGTCAGGATCGAGGTGTCCGTGGTCAGCGCGATGGATGGCATGCCGCGGCGCTCCTTCTTGTAGCGGCCGACGATCTCGGCGGCGATGTGCTGGCTGTCCGCGGCGCTGCCGCCGTTGCCCATGAGCAGGATCTTGCCGCCGTCCTTGAGGCACTGGCGCATGCGTTCGCCGGCTTGGGCGATCACGGGCACCAGGGATTCGAGTTGTGCCATGACCGACTGGTGTTCGGTCAGCTGCGCGCGGATGTTGTCTTGGCTGTTCATGAGGATTCCTAGCAATAGGGGTCTGGCTGCATCAGGTAGTTCTGCACGTAGTCGCGCACGCCTTCTTCCAGCGTGTGGAAGGGCTTGTCGTAGCCCACGGCGCGCAGCTTGTCCATGCTGGCCTGGGTGAAATACTGGTACTTGCCTTTGAGGTCGTCCGGCATGTCGATCCAGGTAATGCTGGGCGTTCCGCCCGCAGCCGTCATCACGGCGGTGGCGAGATCCTTGAAAGCGCGTGCCTGCCCGGTGCCGATATTGTAGAGGCCGCTTTCGCCCTTGCCCTGCAGGAACCAGGCAACCACCGCGGCAGCATCCTTCACGTAGACGAAATCGCGCAGCTGCATGCCGTCTTCCACGTTCGTGCGGTCGCTCTTGAACAGCTTGACCGTTCCCGTATCGCGGAACTGGTTGAAGGTATGGAACGCCACGCTCGCCATGCGTTCCTTGTGGTATTCGTTGGGTCCGTACACGTTGAAGAACTTGAAGCCGGCCCACAGCGGCGGCGCATTGCCGGCCTCGGCCTGGCGCAATGCCCACTGGTCGAAGAAGTGCTTGGAATAGCCGTAGGCATTGAGTGGACGCAGGCCCGCGATGCGGGTGTCGTCGTAGCCGTTCTCGCCACCGCCGTACGTCGCGGCGGAACTCGCATAGAGGAAAGGCACGCCATTGTCCGCGCACCACTGCCACAATCCCTGGCTGTAGCGGATGTTGTCTTCCAGCAGGCGGTTCCAGTCGCGCTCGGTGGTGGCGCTGA
>CAMLOA010000281.1 GCA_946481445.1 uncultured Devosia sp.
CTAGGGGGAGGGTGTCGACTGAGACTTTTCTGCCAGGGAACACGGGTGGGGCTCGCTTGGCCCCGGTATCCGCATGACCCTGTTCATCCTCCGCCGCTGCTTCGGCTTCCTCGTCACGCTGATTGTCGCCGCTGGGTTGATCTTCTGGCTGCTCGACCTGCTGCCGGGCGATCCGGCGCAGTTCATCCTGGGCATCAATGCCACGCCCGAGGCGGTGGCGCGGCTGCGGCTGCAGATGGGTCTCGATGCGCCTCCGCACGAACGCTTCCTGGGGTGGCTGGCCGGCATGCTGCAGGGCGATTTCGGCATGAGCCACACCCAACGGGCACCGGTGGCCCAACTCATCTGGGAGCGGCTGGGGGTGACGCTGCCGCTGTCGGTCATGGCCATGATCATCTCGATGCTGGTCGGCCTGCCGCTGGGAATCCTGGCGGCACGGCGGCGCGGAAAGGCGCTGGACACCGGCATCATGGTGCTGGCGCAGACCGGCATCGCCATCCCCAATTTCTGGTTCGGCATGTTGCTGACGCTGCTGTTCGCGGTGGTGCTGCGCTGGCTGCCGCCGGGCGGGTTCACCCCCTGGGACGAGGATCCGGGGCTGGCCCTGCGCGGGCTGATCCTGCCCGGCCTGGCGCTGGCGCTGCCGCAGGCCTCGATCCTGGCGCGCGTGATGCGCACGGCGCTGGTGGACGTGACGGGCCAGGACTATATCCGCACCGCCCGCGCCAAGGGGCTGACCCTGGGGGAGGCGGTGTGGCGGCATGGCGTGCGCAATGCGCTGCTGCCGGTGCTGACCCTGCTGGGGCTGCAGTTCGCCTATCTGGTGGCCGGGACGATCATCGTGGAAAACGTGTTCTACCTGCCCGGCCTCGGGCGGCTGATCTTCACGGCCATTTCGGAACGCGACCTGGTGCTGGTGCGGGGGGCTACGATCATCCTGGTGCTGGCAGTGACCGTGACCATGCTGCTCACCGACATCGCCTATGCCCTGGTCGATCCGCGGCTGCGCGAAAGGACCGTGCCATGAAGCGGCTGCTGGCCCATCCCAGCCTGGTTGTCGGCGTCGTCGCCACCCTGGCCTTTGCCCTGGTGGGCGTGGTGTCGCTGGTGTGGACGCCCTATTCCATCGCCGACATCGACATTCCACGGCGGTTCCTCGGGCCGTCGGCGGCGCACTGGCTGGGCACGGACAATCTGGGACGCGACATGGCCTCGCTGGTCATGGCCGGCACCTGGACGAGCTTCCTGGTGGCCGCCATCGCGGTGGGCATAGGGGCAGGCCTGGGCGTGCCGCTGGGCCTGGCGGCAGCGGCCTGGGGCGGGCCGGTCGAGTGGCTCGTGCTGCGCCTCACCGATTTCGTCTTCGCCTTTCCAGCGGTGATCGTGGCCATACTGATCACGACCCTGCTGGGGCCGGGCGCCGTGAACGCCATCATCGCCATCGGCATCTTCAACATTCCGGTCTTCGCGCGGGTGGCGCGCGGGGGTGCGCTCAGCATCGCCACGCTGGACTTCGTCGCGGCGGGGCGGCTGGCAGGGCTGGGCAATGCCATGATCGCGGTGCGGCACCTGCTGCCCAACATCATGAGCCTGATCATCGTGCAGGGAACGATCCAGCTCTCGTTGGGCATTCTGGCCGAGGCGGGGCTGAGCTATGTCGGGCTGGGCACCCAGCCGCCGGCAACAAGCCTGGGGCTGATGCTGCGCGACGCCCAGGGCCTGTTCCTCGTCCACCCCTGGCTGACGCTGGTGCCGGGCCTTTCCATCGTGCTGATCGTGATCGCGCTCAACATTGCGGGCGATGGGTTACGCGACGCCATCGACCCGCGCCTCCGGCAAGGACAGACCAATGTCCTTGCTTGAGGTGGATGGCCTGTCGGTGCGATTCGGCGACGTGGCCGCCGTGCCCGATGTCACCTTTTCGCTGCAGCGTGGCGAGCGCTTCGGCATTATCGGCGAGAGCGGGTCTGGCAAGACGCTGACCGCCCTGGCCGTGACGGGCCTGCTGCCCGAGGGGGCAACCACCGGCGGCACGATCAGGCTCGGTGGCCAGCCCCTGCCGGCAAATGAACGCGACATGGCGCGACTGCGGGGCAAGCGGATCGGCATGGTGTTCCAGGAACCCATGACCGCGCTCAATCCGCTCATGCGGGTCAACGACCAGATCGAGGAAGCCATCCGCCTGGGCCATGCCAATATGGCCATGATCGAAGTGCCCTTCCTGCTCAAGGAAGTGGGGCTGGAGCTCAAGCATGGCGACCGCTTTCCGCATCAGCTTTCCGGCGGGCAGAGGCAGCGGGTGATGATCGCCATGGCGCTCGCAAGCCAGCCCGACATCCTGATCGCCGACGAGCCGACATCGGCGCTCGATCTCATCACCCAGCGCAAGGTGCTCGACCTTATCGCCGAGATCTGTTCCCGCCGGCAGACCGCCCTGCTGTTCATCAGCCACGACCTCAAGGCCGTCGCCGCCCTGTGCAGCCGGGTAGCGGTCATGCATCGGGGGCGGCTGGTGGAGACGGGCAAGACGAGCAGTGTCTTCGGTGCGCCGCGCCAAGCCTATACGCAAAAGCTGGTGGCCGCCTCGCGCTTCGACATCCGCCCGCTGTCCCGGCCGCCGCTGGGCGGAACGTTGCTGGAGGTGGACGGCATCACGCGCGACTACCGGCAGGGCGGGCTGGTTTGGCGGGACAAGCCACTGCGAGCAGTCGATTCGGTTCGGTTCTCGATCGCGGCATCGGAATGCGTGGCGCTGGTCGGGCCCTCGGGCTGCGGCAAGACCACGCTGGCCAGGATCATCGTGGGCCTCGACAAGGCAACGGCCGGCGAAGTGCGGCTGCATGGCCAGGCCTATCGCGGCTCGGATCTGCCCAAGGATCTGCGGCGCGACCTGTCGCTGGTATTCCAGGATCCGTTCGGCAGCTTCAACCCGCGCCTGAGCATCGCTGCATCGATCGCAGAACCCCTGCGGCTGGTGCCCGGGCTCGATGCGGAGGCCGTGCGGGAGCGCCTGGTGGAGGCGATAACGGCCGTAGGCCTGGACAAAGGCATGCTCGACCGCTACCCGCATGAATTTTCAGGCGGCCAGCGGCAGCGCCTGGCCATAGCCCGCGCGCTGGTGACGCGGCCGCGCCTGCTGGTGCTGGACGAGCCCGTTTCAGCGCTCGACGTGTCGGTGCGCGGCGAGGTCCTTGCGCTGCTGGCCCGGCTGCAGGCCGATTATGGCCTGACCTATCTCATCATCAGCCACGACCTCGACATGGTGCGTGCCATGGCCGACCGGGTGCTGGTGATGGAAGCGGGCAAGATCGTCGAAGAGGGCAAGCCGTCCCGCATCTTTGCCGAACCCCAGCATCGGTTGACGCGCGACCTCATGGCCGCGCGCCTCCCCGAAATCGCGTAGAGCCAGGCCCGCGGGTCGGTGCTCCGGTCGACCTCTCCTCCCGGGAGAAGGGGCTCAGCGCGTGTTGTGCAGCATGCCCTGGAAGGCGCGGTAGCTCGACTTGGGCGTGCGCTTCTGCGTCTCATAGTCGACATGCACGATGCCGAAGCGCTTGTTGTAGCCTTCGGCCCACTCGTAGTTGTCCAGCAGCGACCAGGCGAAGTAGCCGCGCACATCGGCCCCTTGCGAGCGGGCGGCGAGCACGGCCTTGAGGTGATCGTCATAGTACTTCACCCGGCGCGGATCGTCGTCGCCCTCCACTTCGGCCATGCCGTTCTCGGTGACGTAGAGCGGCAGCTTTGTATACTCGTTCGAAACCCGCACCAGCAGGTCGCTGAGGCCCTTGGGGTAGATTTCCCAGCCGATATCGGTCTTTTCGAGATCGCCCTTGACCTGCTGGAGAGGGGCGCCGCCCGGCTCCCCGGCCTTGTAGATGCCGCGCGTATAGTAGTTGATGCCCAGCCAGTCGAGCGGACGCGAGACCACGGCCATGTCGTCCTGCCAGCCCCTGGGAAGATGCTCGCCCAGCCAGCCAGTGACGATTTCGGGATACTGACCCTTGAGCACGCCACCCAGATACCAGCGGTTGAACAGGGCGTCGCCCATGTCGAAGGC
>CAMLOA010000282.1 GCA_946481445.1 uncultured Devosia sp.
CGATGATGTATCTGGCGCTGAGCTACGACCACCGCATCGTCGACGGCAAGGAGGCAGTGACCTTCCTCGTCCGGGTCAAGGAGAGCCTGGAGGCGCCGGAGCGCCTGGTGCTCGACCTGTAGCAGGCATCGGCAGACAGGGATTTGAAGGGCGCGGGCAACCGCGCCCTTTCCGCTTTCAGTGCGCCCACACGTGCAAGGATGCAGCGGATCGCCTAGGCTGTGGCAAAACGGGAGGTCCCCATGCACGACAAGGTTCTCGTCATCACCGGCGCCTCGCGCGGCATCGGGGCAGCGACGGCCAAGCTGGCGGCGGAGCAGGGCTATGCCGTCGTGGTCAATTATGCGGGCAATGTCGACGCGGCGGAGGCTGTGTGTGCGGCCATCCACGCGGCGGGCGGCGTGGCCGTGGCCGTGCGGGGCGATGTCTCGGTGGAGGCCGATGTCGACCACATCTTTGCAGCAGGCGACAGGCTCGGGAGGCTCGCCGGGCTGGTCAACAATGCCGGCGTCGTCGACCTCCCCAGGCGGGTGGAGGAGATGGACACAGCGCGCCTCACGCGCATGTTCGGCATCAATGTGACTGGCACCATCCTCTGTTCGGGCCGTGCGGTGCGGCGGATGTCGAGACGCCATGGTGGGCAGGGCGGCGCCATCGTCAATCTCTCCTCGGCAGCTGCACGCCTGGGGGGCGCCGGCACCTATGTCGACTATGCCGCGGCCAAGGGCGCCATAGACAGCTTTACCACCGGCCTGGCGCTGGAAGTGGCGGGAGAAGGCATCCGGGTCAATGCGGTCCGGCCGGGGATCATCGAAACGGAGATGCACGCCTCGGGTGGCGATCCGGACCGGGCGGCACGCCTGGCGCCAGACCTGCCGATGGGGCGGGCGGGCACGGCGGAAGAGGTGGCTCGGGCCATCCTGTGGCTCCTGTCTGCCGAGGCCAGCTACACGACCGGTTCGGTTCTCAGCGTCACCGGCGGGCGGGCCATTGGCCCCTGAATGACCATATTGCTGCGGCAACAGGGGACAAACACCGCCTGATTGCGCGTTCGTGATGCCGGCGGCCGGCGGCGCTAAGGTTCTGTTAACCGGATGCGCGCAGATCAACTGGAACGTGCTGCCAATGACCCTGGAGTTCTGAGCCTCTTGCGTTCGCTTGTCTTTCCGGCCCTCGCCTGGCTCGTCGTTCTCTCTCCCGCCCGGGGGCAGGACAATTCCGCCCTTATCGGCGAACTCATGGCGTTCCATGGCTCCAAGGCGATCGTGGAGGCCATGACCACGCATTGCTATGAAAATACCGGGCTCGACAGCGCATACCAGACGGCCAGCGACAACTGGTACCTGCGCAATATCGGCTTTCTGGACCTGGCCGACCGGGTCGCGCGTGAACTGGGCGGCGGTTCGCCCGAGGAAATAGCGGCAGCCGAGATCTATGGCGGAACGCAGATCATGACCGCCTATAACCAGGCGGAGGACAAGACGGTATTCTGCAGGGCCTTCCTCGAGCAGGTGGATAGCGGCGCGCTCGATATCGACAAGGCGCTGCCCAGTGCCCTGAAGCGGGCGCAGGACATCGCTGCGCAATAGAGCCACCCCCAGATTGCGGGTTGGAAACGCCATTGTCGGGGCTAGCATGGGAGCCATCTTCCCCGGAGTGTGGCCATGTTCCGACCGATCGCGCTGGTTCTGCTGCTGAGCGGTTCGGCTCAGGCGGGCGAATGCACGCTGACCAATGCGCGCTACCAGCAGGCGGACGCACCCTGGTGGCTGACTTTCAAGCGCGTGCCGCAGTTTGCGGCGCCCAACCAGGTGGCCGCCTTCTATGTCGAGCTGCCCAATTCCGGCGTGGAACTGGCGGGCAGCGTCCACAGCCCCAACGGTTTCGGTTCGCCGCTCTGGTCCGTCGAAGGGCCTTGCACGCCGCCGGAGTATCGGGCGGAGGGGGGCGCCGCGGAGATGTGCCGGTTTCCCGACGAAAGCCAGTATGCGGCCATCTATGGCGAATATGACGGCGTCGTCCGCTTTCTCGATACCGGCCCGGGCGTTGCGGCGCCCCAACAGGTGATCCTGCCGGGCCTGGCGGCAAGCCTTTGGTATTCCAGCTACCGGCAAACCGAGTGGATGGAAGGGATCGATATCGGCGACGCTTTCAGCCTGGTTGGATGCGAGTGACGCGTTGCCGCCGGTGACATGGTGGTGTAACTGCTGAACCGCATAACAAGCGTGCGGTGATGCAGCATGGATTTCCCCTGGCTCGAGTTCGCGGCCCTGATGCTGGCCTTCGGCATCAATGCGGTCATTCCCGGCGCCGATTTCGCCATGGTGCTGCGCCAGTCCATCGTGCATGGCAGGCGCGCGGCGATCTTCACCTCGGCGGGCATCGCCACCTCCATCCTGGTCCATGGCAGCTATACGCTGCTGGGGATCGGCGTCATCGTCAGCCAGTCGCTGCTGGCGTTCAACATCATCAAGTGGGTGGGGGCGGCATATCTGGTCTGGCTGGCTATTTCCGCTCTGCGCAGCCCGGCCCCCAAGCCCCCGGCCGAAAGTGACCTGGCGGGTGCGCGCGCAGGGGACTTCGCCGCTTTCGCGCTGGGGTTCCTGACCAACCTGCTCAATCCCAAGGCGGTGCTGTTCTTCCTTGCGCTGTTCACCAGCCTGGTCTCGGCGCATACGGCGGGCGACATCAAGGTGCTCTATGTGGGCTGCATGAGCCTCATGCTTTTTGCCTGGTTTGCCTTGGTGTCGGTTTTCTTTACGACGGCATCGGTCCGGCAAGGGTTTTTCCGGTTCGGCCGGTGGTTTAATCGCGTCACCGGAATTACGTTCATCGTGCTGGCGGTGCGTGTCGCGCTGGCGCAGCAACACTAACAGTCTCGGGGCTTTTCCATCATGGCAGACCAATTCGACCTTACCATTATCGGCTCGGGGCCGGGCGGCTATGTCTGCGCCATCCGCGCGGCGCAGCTGGGCATGAAGGTGGCCGTGGTCGAGAAATGGCCAACGCTGGGCGGCACCTGCCTCAATATCGGCTGCATCCCCTCCAAGGCGCTGCTGCATGCTTCGGAACTCTTCGAGGAAGCCGGGCACGGCTTCAAGGCGCTGGGTATCGACATTCCGCGGCCAGTCCTCAACCTGCCCCAAATGCTGACGCACAAGACCGAGACAGTGGCCGCCAATGTCGGGGGCGTGGACTACCTGTTCAAGAAGAACAAGATCACCGTCTTCCGTGGCATCGGCTCGATCCCGGCGCCGGGCAAGGTGCTGGTGACGCCGCAGACGGGTGCGCCGAGCACGATCGAAACCAAGAACATCGTGATCGCGACTGGTTCGGTTTCGGCCGGGCTGCCGGGCATCGAGATCGACGAGAAGAAGGTGGTGACCTCCACCGGGGCGCTGAGCCTGGACAAGGTGCCCGGCAAGCTGCTGGTCATCGGCGCCGGCGTCATCGGGCTCGAACTGGGCTCGGTCTGGCAGCGGCTGGGCGCGCAGGTGACGGTGGTGGAATATCTCGACCGCATCCTGCCCGGAATGGACAGCGAGGTGGCACGCCAGTTCCAGCGCATGCTGCAGAAGCAGGGCATGGAGTTCAAGCTGTCCAGCAAGGTTTCGGGCATCGACAAGCAGGACGATGGTTCGCTCAAGGTGCGTGTCGAGCCGGCCAAGGGCGGCGATCTCGAGCTTATCGACGCCGATGTCGTGCTGGTGGCGATCGGCCGCAAGCCGTTCACCGAGGGCCTGGGCCTCGACCTGGCCGGCGTGGCGCTGGACGAGCGCGGCCGCGTGCGGGTGGATGGACACTACAAGAGCTCGGTCGACGGCATCTATGCGATCGGCGACGTGATCGTGGGCCCGATGCTGGCGCACAAGGCCGAGGACGAGGGCATCGCGGTGGCCGAGATCCTGGCGGGCCAGGCCGGGCACGTGAATTACGGCGCCATCCCGGCGGTCGTCTATACCAATCCCGAGATCGCTTCGGTCGGCAAGACCGAGGATGAGCTCAAGGCCGAGGGCATCGACTACAAGGTGGGCAAGTTCCCGTTCACCGCC
>CAMLOA010000283.1 GCA_946481445.1 uncultured Devosia sp.
GCCCCGGTGATCGCCGGCGGCTTCTACGTCTATGGCAGCCACGAGTCGGGCCCGGTTCCACATGGCCTGACGGCGATGAAAATCGATGCGGCACAAGCCTTTGGCACCGGTCACCATGAAACGACGACAGGGTGCCTGGAAGCCATCGACAAGGTGCTCAAGCGCAGGAAGCCCCGCGCCATGCTCGATGTCGGCACCGGCACGGGCGTGCTGGCCATCGCCCTGGCGAAGCGGACGCGCACGACGCTGCTGGCCACCGATATCGACCCCGTGGCGGTGCGCACCACACTGGAAAATGCCGAGCAGAACGGCGTCGGCAAGTTCGTGGTGGCGATCGAGGCGACCGGGCTAAACCACTTGAGCATAACGCAAAATGCGCCCTATGACCTGGTGGTCGCCAACATCCTGGCCGGACCGCTGATGGCGCTGGCGCCTGGCATGGGACGCATCGTGCAGAAGGGCGCGACGGTGATCCTGTCGGGAATTCTGAAGCACCAGGCGCGCGGCGTCATCAACGCCTATATGCGGCAGGGCTTCGTCCTCACCCAGCAATTGCAGCGCAAGGACTGGTCCACGCTGATCCTGGAAATGCGGTAGCACCCCATTCGATCCAAGGGCACCGTTGGGGCCAATTGGTTAGCAGAATGTTAGCATTCAGTGTCGCCAAAGGCCGCCTGGGTGATAGGGTCGCCCGCAGGCCGTAAAAGCAAAATCCCCGAACCTGGGGTCCGGGGATCGTCACATCAGGATCGTCAGCGAATAGCTGCAGCGGCCTTACGGGCGCTTGGTTACCGCGCCGATCAGCTGGTGCTGCATGCGATAGCTGACCTGGCGGGAGGCTTCGCGGCCACGGGCGTCGATGAGGCCACCCAGTGCGTTGCGGAAACCGTTCTTGCTCTCAGTCATCTGTCTACTCCATGCACGACTGACGGGGATATGTTTTCTCCGTCACCATCTATTTAGGCTGACGCTTCAGCTTTGGTTAGGCCTTGATGGTCAAACCAGCCCTGCGCTGCCCGCAAACCCCGTTACCGGTTCGTAAATTTGCCGTTCATGTAGTCGTGTTCGCGCTCGAAGCGCTCGACGAATCGCTTGGCTTCCCGTTCGCGGCCGCTGATGAGGGCGTCGAGGGCGCGGGCAAAGACATTCTTGGTCTGCTTCATTTTGTTCTCCTGTGATCTGCGGCTAAAATAGGCGCCTGCGGGCGCTTCTGTTAGCCCCGTCCCCTCAAGCCAGCCATGACCGGACCGCACTGCCCGGCAAAGGACGAAGAGATTTCATGACCAGCGACAGCTTCCCGCCCGCACAGTTCCAGAGCTTCGAGGAAAAGGCCGACCCCAGCCAGGTGGCGCCGCGGCTCAAGGCCCTGCGCGCCGCCATGGCCAAGGCCGGGATCGATGGATTCCTCATCCCCCGCGCCGATGCGCATCGGGGCGAATCGGTGCCGCCGGGCGAGGCGCGCCTGGCGTATGTCACCGGCTTTACCGGCTCGGCCGGCATCGCGCTGGTGGGGCCCCGGAAGGCCGCGCTGTTCGTCGACAGCCGCTATACGCTGCAGGCACCGGGCCAGACCGACACGAAGCTGGTCAAGGTGATCCAGACCGACCGGGGCGGGCTCAATGCCGAGGCCAAGGCCATCGTGCCCAGGGGCGCTACGCTGGCCTATGACCCGTGGCTGCATACGCCCGGTGAAGTGCGCGAGCTGACAGGCCTGCTCGAGGGTCACGCCAGGCTGGTCCCGCATGCCAACCTCGTGGATTCGATCTGGACCGACCGGCCCGGGCCCCCGGTGACGCCGATCGAGTTTCTCGGCCACAACCGCGCCGGCAAGACGGCGGCGGACAAGATCGCCGAGATCCAGGCCGCCATCGGCGCCGATGGCGCGGAGGCAGCCGTGCTGACCCTGCCCGAATCGATCTGCTGGCTGTTCAACATGCGTGGCCGCGACGTTCCCAATACCCCCTTCGTGCTTGGCTTCGCCGTGGTACCGCGCAAAGGCACCCCGACCCTCTATCTCGATCCCGCCAAGATCACGCCCGAACTGACAGCGGCACTGGGCGGCGTGGCCAGAGTGGCCAGCAGCAAGACCCTGCCGGCGACGCTCAGGCGTCTGGGCAAAGGCGGCAAGGCGGTGCTGATCGATCCGGCATCGGCACCCGAAGCCATCGCCAGCGCGCTCAAGGAGGCGGGTGCCAAGCTGGTCGAAAAGCGCGATCCCGTGCTGCTGCCCAAGGCGATCAAGAACGCGGCCGAACTGGCCGGCATGCGCGAGGCGCACCGGCTGGACGGCGTTGCCATGGCCAAGTTCCTCAGCTGGTTCGACGAGGCCGCGCCCCATGGCGCGCTCACCGAAACCGGCATCGTCACCGCACTCGAGGCGTTTCGGCGCGAGTACGAGACCTGCGTCGACGCAAGCTTCGACACCATTTCGGGCGCCGGGCCCAATGGCGCCATCGTGCATTACCGGGTGACCACCAAGACCGATCGCACGCTCAATCCGGGCGAACTGATGCTGGTCGACAGCGGAGCGCAATACCTGTCCGGCACCACCGACATCACCCGCACCCTGGCCACCGGCAAGCCGAGCGACGAGCAGCGCGACCGCTTCACCCGCGTGCTCAAGGGCATGATCGCCATCTCCATGCTGCGCTTTCCCAAGGGTACGCATGGCGGGCAGATCGACGTGCTGGCCCGACAGTTCCTGTGGGCCGATGGCGTCACCTACAGTCACGGCACCGGCCACGGCGTGGGCGCCTATCTGGGGGTTCACGAGGGGCCGGTCGGCATCTCGCCGCGCTATACGACCCCGTTCGAAGCCGGCAATGTCATCTCGAACGAACCCGGCTTCTACAAGGCGGGCGAGTACGGCATCCGCATCGAAAACCTGATCGCGGTGCGCGAGGCGGAAGGCTATCCGGGCTTCCTCGAATTCGAGACCCTGACCCTGGCGCCCATCGACCGGCGGCTGATCCGCAAATCCATGCTGACCGAGGCCGAACGGGAATGGATCGATGCCTACCACAAGCGAGTCTGGAAGGAGATCGGCCCGGCGGTGAAGGGCAAGGTCAAGGACTGGCTGAAGGCAGCAACCGAGGCGCTATGAGGGCCTGACGCGGCAGGTCTTGCGCCTGACTGCGCTCCAAGACCCCCACCCTCACTCCCTCCCCACAAGGGGGAGGGAAGCTGGTCCGGCGAGTGAGGCCGGATTGTGCTTCAGGCCGTAGACCTTGCGCCTCCCTCCCCTCGATGGGGAGGGATCGAGGGTGGGGTGGAGTCGCGGACTGGATGCGGGGGATTCTGAGCATTGCTCAGACCTCCACCCCCCACCCTCACTCCCTCCCCACAAGGGGGAGGGAAGCCGGTCCGGCGAGTGAGGCCTGACCGTGGCTCGCGGCGGGGCGCCTCCCCCGAGCGCCTATTGAAACTGGGCGGCCTCGGCGAAAATGTCGCTCAGGCGGTAAGGGTTGTCCGGGCTGGTGGAGACCACGTCGTCGATCTTCCAGCCATCCTCGTTGACCAGTTCATAGGTCAGGCTGCGCGGTTCGCCGAAATTGGCGAAGGTCACGTCGGCTGTGGCCATGTCGCCATCGATGGCCACGGCGGCGATCTCGAAATCGGTGATGTCGAAATCCTGGCCGTCCACATAGGGATCGAAGCTGATGGCGCCCATCTCGCCCTCGGGAGTCAGCTCGGCGTCGTTGGCATAGAGTGCGTTGAGGGCCGCCGAACGGAGCAGGGCGTCGTCGTCGTGCCAGTTGCCGTCGAAATAGGGCGCATAGAAGGCCTCGAGCAGCGCCTCGGGCGTGTCGAAGGATTGGGCGGCGACGGGCGCGGCAAGGGTCAGCGCGAGGCCAGCAGCAAGAACGAGGCGCATGGGGGACTCCGGTGGATCAGTAGGAGGCCAGCGGATCGGCGAAATACGCGCTGAGCCGCCAGATGGAATTGGTGTCGTAGTCGGGCATGATGATGTCGTCGACCTTCCAGCCAGCTTCTGGCTCGTCAACAAATTCGAAGCCCAAAGTGTGCAGTACCT
>CAMLOA010000284.1 GCA_946481445.1 uncultured Devosia sp.
TCGTGCGCTGTGCCATCACCAACAAGCCCATCCCGATCGATGAGCTGTTCTACTGGAGCGTCGACCGGCAGGACGCCTATGCCGATGCGGCCACGGCCCAGACGGCGTTCGAGCGGTACGGCCGGGGTTCCTGAAGGTGGCCGCAGCGTCAGGCCGCCGGCGGTTCCTCGTCATTTCCAACGGACATGGTGAAGACTGGATCGGAGCGCAGATCGTTGCGCGCCTTCCGGACAGCATTGCGGTGGAAGCCTATCCCATGATCGGCGCGGGCAATGCCTATACCGGCATCTGCCCCATCGTAGGCCCCCGCGCCACGCTGGCTTCCGAGGGCTGGCGCAATGTCAGGGGCTCGCTGCGGCGCGATCTGGCCACCGGTGGCCTCGGCACCGTTCCCCCTGCCCTGTCCTTCCTGCGCCGGGTGCGCGGCAAGTATGACAAGGTGATCGTGGTCGGCGACATGACCGGGGTGCTGGCATGCCTGGTCACCGGCCATCGCGGTCTCGTCTATCTCGACGTCTACAAGACTGGCGCCGCCCGGCTCTATTCCGGGCCCGAGCGCTGGGCGATCAAGCAGGCCTGCGCCACCGTGTTCTGCCGTGCCGACAACCTGGCCCGCGTGCTCGAGCATCTGGGCGTGGACGCACGCTCGGCGGGCAATGTGATGATGGATACGATTCCGCATGGCGACTACGACGCCCGTGCCCGCCGCACCCGGCCGCTGGCGGTGACGCTGCTGCCCGGCAGCCGCGCCTTGACCGCCGAGAGCTTCGCCATGCAGGTTGCGGCGCTGCGGACCCTGCCCGAAGCGCTCCGGCCCGACATGTTCCTGGCCGTGGCCGGCAGCGTCAATGTCGATGACATTGCCCGACAGGCCGGCATGCGGCGGACACCCATGCTGAGTGCCGAATCCGCCGATCTGGGCGAACTTTCCGATGGCGAGCTGACCATCCACATGGCGCGGGGGGATGCCATGGGCAACCTGCTGGCCGTGTCGGACCTGGTGCTGTCGCAAGCCGGCACCGCCACGGTACAGGCGCTGGGCCTGGGCAAGCCGGCCATCACCTTCATCAATCCGCGCGACCGCCGCTCGCGGTTCAACGACGAGCAGATGCTGTTCGGCGACGCCCGCGTGGTGGTGCCGGCCGAGACCGCCGCGGTGGGCCAGGCCCTGCGTCGCCTGCTGGAGGATGACGATGAAAGGCGGCGGCTGGGCGCCGTCGGCCGAGAGCGCATTGGCGGCCCGGGGGCCATTCACGCCATACTGGACGCCCTGACGGCCTGAGCGGCCCGCGCCTGCGCCAGCAATACCCCCAGGACCAGTGCGTAGAGCACGGTCTGGGCCAGTACGCCGAACATGGCATTGGTCAGGCCCAGGGCAACATAGCCCAGGCTGAGGACGATCGCCCCGAACGCAACCGGTCGGCTCGCGCGGAACAGCGTCAGCGGCGCCAGGATGATCAGCCCATAGGCGATGAGGCCGAACACGCCCGCCACGACGGCGAAGTTGGCGATGTCGGAATGCAGGTTCTCGAGCGGCGGATACTGGGCAGCCGCAAGCCTGGGCCCCGCCAGTTCCATCAGCCGCGATGCGCCATGGCCGACGATGGGGGAGGCCTGGAACTGCTCGTAGGCGGTTTCATAGAGCAGCATGCGGACATCGTCGGACCGCGTGAGCGTCCCACCTTCGAGAATGGATTGCACGCTGGCCAGGACCGTTGCGGCGCGGCTCGATCCCTCGAAACTGAAATAGGCATAGGTGAGGCCGACGAGGCTCGCTGCCAGCAGGGCCAGGAAGACCAGGTCGCGCCAGAACCAGATCAGCATCAGCGGCAGGCTCACTCCCGCCAGGGCAAGCCAGGCCAGCATCGGTCCGCGCGAGCCGGAAAGAACGGCGACCCACAGGGCCGCGGCCGGCGCCAGCAGATAGAGGAAGCGCCACGGCGATCGCGTCGCCGCCACGCCGGTCAGGCCCAGGAAGCCAACGATCACGGCCATGCCGGCGAAGTGGATCGGGTTGTTGCCCATGCCCACCCGGATCGCGCCGAGGACGTAGTGCTCGAAAAGGCCCCCGCCCAATGCACCCAGCGTGCCGAGCAGGCAAAGTGTCGGCATGACCAGCGGGTGCGGCCAGCGCTCGTCGCGTAACACCAGCCATCCGATGCCTGGCGCGATCAACAGCGGCAGGACGATGATCACGCCCAGCAGGTCGTCGGCGGTCTGCCACACGAAGGGCAGCGGCACGCAGAGCAGGACGATTGCCGCCAGCAGCGCCGCCCCCGGCAGCGTCAGGAGCCGGGCGCGGCGGTCGCGCATGGCCAGCACCAGCCCGGCCAGTCCGGCCGCCAGCACGAAATAGAGGGCGATGAACGGCTCGACCACCAGGAAGGCGAAGCCCGAAACCAGCGCCACCCCGGTGAGGGTGGCGAGCAGGGCGTCGCGGGCGGCGCGGCTTTCGGCAGCGATCACGAAGCGGCCGTTTCCGGATCGAGCAGGCGGTGCAGGTGGACGATGAAGTAGCGGGTCTGTGCGCTGTCCACCGTCATCTGCGCCTTCTGCTTCCACACGGCATAGGCGCTGGCATAGTTGGGATAGAGTCCGACGATATCGACCTTGTCCAGATCGGCGAAGGTCACGCCTTCCAGGCTCGACAATTCGCCCCCGATCACCAGGTGGAGCAGTTGCTTCTGGTTGTCCTGGTTCTCTGCCATTTTGATTGCTCCTTGGTTAGGGTTCGCCTGTCGTGCTGCTCGCGTCCGGCTCTGCCGGACAGCCATAGACCTTGATCAGCGCCGCATGCACGAGCGGTTTTAGGCTCATGTCGCCGAGTGCCGCAAGCGCCCCGTGGCGCACATCACGTCTGTTGAATTGCGGGACCCCGCGGCACACGTCGGCCAGGTCGATCCCGGCCTCCGACAGGATGATGGCGGCGGCGGCAATATCCCAGTCCTGGCTGCCCCGCCGTGTCGCCACGGCATCGAGCCTGCCGGTGGCCACCTGCACCAGGCGGTAGGCCAGCGACGGATAGGCGGGGCCGCGTGTATAATCGAGGCCGGCCGCCTGCAATTCCTGGTGCACGGCGCCGGCAGCAGGGATCAGCGGGGGCGCACCGGCGCGGCGGCGGCGCACGATCGGCTTGCCGTTGAGCCGCGCCCCGCCATCCTTGACCGCATCGTACAATTCGTCGCGCACCGGAGCATAGACCACGCCCGCCACCGGCACGCCGTGCTCGACGACGGCCAGCGACACGGTCCAGCTGTCCTCCCCGCGCAGGAAGCCGCGCGTGCCGTCGATCGGGTCGACGACAAAGACGCGCTCGCAGTCGAGCCGGCTTGGATTGTCGGCCGTCTCCTCGCTCAGCCAGCCATAGTCGGGCCGGGCCTGCAGCAGGGACGCGGCCAGGTAGCGGTCCACCAGGATATCGGCCTCGCTCACGGGGGAGGCGTTGTCCTTGTGCCAGCTCTTGACGTCGCGCCGGAAGAAGCCGCTGGCAATGATCCCCGCCGCCACCGCGCTGGAGCGGAGCAGTTCGAGATCATCCTCATAGGTGGTGGGCGGCGCGGGCATGTGCGGCGCTTTTAGGCGGGCGGCGCGGCCGGAGCAAGCGCCAGACCGCTTGCCCACAGGGACTTGCGCCGGCCGGCCTGGTTAACACCCCGCCACCTTGCGCGGTTAACCGCTCCCTACTGGGTGCAACACCCCGCTAACCCTCTCGGAAAACAAGATAAACTTAACCGAACCGATTAAGGGGGCAGGTAAGGGGCGGGGGTATGTTGGACCTACAAAAGGAGAGCGCCAAAAACCAGCTCTCGAAGTTGACAGGAAGGCGAATACAACATGCACCACGGCGTCGCGATGGAAGGATCGTCGGTCGTACTGGCTTTCGGCAGGCCCGCTCTGGCGGATCGCCGCTTCGTAGCCGCGAACGACAATGGCCCGAAGGATCCGGTCAAGACCGTAACCGTCCGACGCATGCTCGAGCAGAGCGGCGTGGCCATCAAGGTCAAGGTGCCGGTTACCGAGTTCATCG
>CAMLOA010000285.1 GCA_946481445.1 uncultured Devosia sp.
GGCGGCGGTGGATGGCCTGGCTATTGCGGCGGCGCGGCAGGGGTGGAGCCGCGATCGTCTGGCCGAGGCCGCGCGCGAACTGGGGCGGCTGCGCATACCGGAATTGCCGGTCAATGGACACGACCTTGCCGGCCTCGGCATGACGCCGGGACCGGCCCTGGGTCAGCAACTGGCCCGTCTCGAACAGGCCTGGATCGAGAGCGGCTTCACTCTCGGAAGGAATGAATTGCTCGCACTTGTCGAGCGCTAGTGCTTGGTCGCCTTGCCCGTGTCCACATCGACGATGCGCTCCTTGATGCGCTCGATCATGTCGGGACGGACTTCCGTTTCACCGTGATACATCTTCATGTTTTCAACGGCACGGCGGACAACCTCGGCCTCGGTTTCAGCCTCGGCACGCCACTTGGCGCCGGGGATCAGCGAGCCGGATTCGAAGCGTTTCATGTCATTCTCCCTTCCGTTTGTGCTCTGGCACAACGTGCGGGCAGGCCGTGCGGTTCCCTCAGTCGCCGTCGTCGAATTCGCCAATGGCGTTGAGCCCCTCCAGCCAGGTGCCGTTGTCGTCGCGGGTGACTTCCCGCGGCAGCACGCCGCTTTCGGCGGCTATGGCATCGGCAAGGTCGCGCGCATGAGTCACGACCCAGACCTGGCTGCGCTCGGCAGCCTTGACAATCAGGCGCGCGAGCATGGGCAAGAGGCTGGGATGCAGGCTGTTCTCGGGCTCGTTGAGCGCGATGAAGGGGGGCAGGCGGTAGGAGAGCAGGGCGCCCGCCAGCGCCAGGAATTGCAGCGTGCCGTCGGACAGCTCGTGCGGCCCGAAGACCCGCTTGGGCATTTCGGCATAGCGCATGCCGAAGCTGGCAAACTCGCCGACTGCGGGGATCACCAGTTCGGCGCCGGGGAAAGCGTCCTCGATGGCGCGGTCCAGGTCGACGCGGTCGCCACGGATATAGTGCAGCGTGGCCAGCACAGCCCCCAGATTGCTGCCATCCGAAGCCAGCGAAGGGGCCGTCACCGCCCGCGACGGCCGGCGCAGCGGCGAGTCGGCGTCGGTGCGGAAACCGTGGAAGAAGCGCCAGGCGACCAGGCTATCGCGGACCAGGGCGATCTCGGTGCGTCCGGACAGGGCCGCGAGCGCCGTCTCGCTGGCCAGCAGGTCGTCATTGGCCATTTCGCGCCGCCCGCCGGCATCGCGGGCCCAGGCGACCCCGCCCTTGCGCTCCATCAGGTTGACCGTCCTGCCGCGCTGTTGCCAGTCGAGACTCTCCGCCTTGACCTGCGCTTCGTCGGGAAAGGCGGCGACGCCACCCCTGGGTGCAAAACTGACGTCGATCTCGTAGGTCGGGTCGAATATGCCCTCGGATCCCAGGTCGGCAAAGCTTGCGGCGAGCCTCAGGCTGTTGCCCTCGCCCTTGCGGTAGCCATCGGTGCGATACATCGGGTCGAAGCTGCCATCGGGCGAGAGGTTCCTGCCGCCGGCCCAGAAGATCGATGTCAGGCCACCCTCGCGGGCGATCTCGTCCGCGATGGTGCCGCGTGCCGCCGCCTGCAGCAGTTCGAGCGAGCGGTAGAGGTTGGTCTTGCCGACGCCATTGCCGCCGACCAGCACCGTCAATTGCCGCACCGGGAACCGGATCTTGCGGATCGAGCGATAGCCGGTGATCTCGACGGCGCTCAGGGTCATTTCAGGGCCAGCGCACTTCCGGCGGCATGGATGACAGGATGGAGTTCACATTGCCCCCGGTCTTGAGCCCGAATGTCGTGCCGCGATCATAGAGCAGGTTGAACTCCACATAGCGCCCGCGCCGCACCAATTGCTCGTGCCGGTCCGCCTCGGTCCACTCTGTCTCGAAATTGCGGCGCACCAAATCGGGATAAATCCCCAGGAAAGCCTCGCCGACGGCCTTGGTGAAGTCGAAATCGGCTTGCCAGTCGCCGCTATTGTGCTGGTCGTAGAAGATCCCGCCGATGCCACGATGCTCGTTGCGATGCGGCAGGAAGAAATAGTCGTCGCACCAGGCCTTGAAACGATCGTAGTCGACGCCGGGGCGCCCGTCGCACGCCGCCTTCATGGCCGCGTGGAAGTCGATAGTGTCGGGATCGTCCTGCGTCCGCCGCCGGTCGAGCACCGGGGTCAGGTCGGCCCCGCCGCCGAACCACTGCTTGCCGGTCACGATCATGCGCGTGTTCATGTGGACCGCCGGTACATGCGGGTTCCAGGGATGGACGATGAGGGAGATGCCCGAGCTCCAGAATCGCGCGCCCGCCTCGGTGCCCGGCATCTGCTTGGCGAACTCGGCCGAGAATTCGCCGTGCACGGTGGATATGTGCACGCCTGCCTTTTCGAACACGCGGCCATGCAGCATGCCCATCTCGCCACCACCGCCGGCGGTGCGATCCCAGGGGGTTATCTCGAACCTGCCGGCCGGGCGATCGGCATTGGGCCCTTGCACATCGGCCTCGACCTGCTCGAAGGCAGCCAAGATCCGGTCGCGCAGCGCGCGGAACCAGGCCTGTGCCAGGGCCTGCTTGTTTTCGATGTCGTCTGGAATGGTCATGGTGGCAGTGAAATGAACTGTCACGCGAGCCCTGTAAACCCGTCGGTCTGCCTTTTTGCCTCGCCCAGCACCAGCGTGGCTGCCAGCGCGACGTTTATCGAACGCATCCCGTCCCGCATCGGAATGCGCACCCGCTGGTCGGCAAGCTCTGCCACGGCATCGGGCACGCCGGCGCTCTCGCGGCCAACCATGAGGATGTCGTCGGGGCGGTAGGCCACGTCATAGGCCGAACTGGTCGCCTTGGTCGTCAGCAGCACGAGCCGCCGGCCCGTATGGCGCCGCCAGTCCTCGAACCGGGCCCAGCTGTCGTGTTCCTGCACACTGGCCTGGTCGACATAATCGAGCCCGGCCCGGGCCAGCGACTTGGCCGAAAATGCAAAGCCGGTGGGGCGGATCACGTGGATCGTGACGCCGAGACAGGCGCCGAGGCGGATCAGCGTCCCCGTGTTGTTGGCAATGTCGGGTTGGTAGAGCGCGAGGTCGATCGCCATGGCCGGTTCCGCCAGCAGGAGTGGGGCACGCGCCCCGCCTTGCGGGGCTGGGCCGGGTATAGTGTCGCACTTGCCCCCTGTCATCCTTGGCGCACTGGACAAGCGCCTGTGACAGTGCAAAAAGAGCCACGACTGACGGGCCGCTTGAGGGCGGACGGCTGCGATTCTGCGCATGGGTGGAAGCGCTTGCCGGGGCCGGCCGCGTCTGCAGTGATTGTACGGGGATACGGACCTTGGCCACGCAAAATCAACATTCAACGACGCGGCGGGATTTCATCTTTGTCGCAACCGGTTCGGTGGCAGCGGTGGGTGCCGCCGCGACGGCCTGGCCGCTGATCAACCAGATGAACCCCGATGCATCGACTTTGGCCCTGGCCAGTATCGAGTTCGACATTTCCGCCATTCCCGAGGGCCAGTCGGTCACCGTGATGTGGCGCGGGCTGCCGGTTTTCGTGCGCCACCGCACCCCGGCCGAGATCGAGGAGGCCAAGGCCGTCCCGCTCAGCGACCTCAAGGACCCCGAAACCGACGAGCAGCGCACCAAGGAAGGCCACGAGCAGTGGCTGGTCATGATCGCCAACTGCACCCATCTCGGTTGCGTGCCCGTGGGCGATGCGGGCGAGTTCGACGGCTGGTTCTGCCCCTGCCATGGCTCGCACTACGACAGCGCCGGCCGCATCCGCAAAGGCCCCGCACCCAAGAACCTGGTGCTGCCGCCTTATGAATTCCTCAGCGATACGCTGATCCAGATCGGTTAGTGGGGGCTTTTCCGATGTCCGAACATTCGACTTACACGCCCGGAAACGCCGTCGAGAAGTGGCTCGATGACCGTCTGCCGATCATCCGGTTCTCCAAAGAGCACCTGATGGACTTTCCCACGCCGAAGAACCTCAACTACTGGTGGACCTTCGGCGCGATCCTGGTGATGTGCCTGGGTATCCAGATCGTCACCGGCATCATCCTGGCCATGCACTATA
>CAMLOA010000286.1 GCA_946481445.1 uncultured Devosia sp.
GGCGTCGAGCAGCAGCTCAAGACCAATGAATTCCTCGAAACGCTGATGCTTTCGACGCAGAACACGGCCAAGTCGGAGGCCGTCTCCTATATCGGCAAGCAGGTGACAGCATCGGGCAAGACGGGCGAGCTGACCGACGATGATCCGGTCTTCTGGGCCTACAATGCCGAGGCCGCCGTGGCCAATGCGACGGTCACCATCAAGAATGCCAACGGCAATGTGGTCTATACCGAAACCGGCTCGCTCAATGCCGGCCCGGGCACCTTCCGCTGGGATGGCGTGGGCACCGACGGCAACGCCCAGCCCAGCGGCGTCTATACGATCGAGATCAAGGGAACGAACCTGTCGGGCAACACGATCGACGTCACCACCTCTTCGGTGGGCGTCGTCACCGGCGTGGACTTCACCGGCGAGGTCCCCATGCTCACCATCGGCACCCGCAAGGTTGCCATTACCGACGTCACCGATGTGCGCCTCGTGGACGGCGCCGCACCCGACCCGGACGACGCCTGATCGTCCGCCGCATTCGCCAGCCGGCGACCGGATACGCCAAGGCCCTGCCCCGGCAGGGCCTTTTCCATTCGCGCCGGCTGAATCAATCCTTTGAAAATCCAGCCTATTCTTAACCTGTTGTAAGCATCCCCTTAGTCGAATTTTAAGGCCACTGCCCTACTCTCTTCCTCATATGGTCAGGTTGAGTAGAGAGTAAAATGACCGTACAGATGCGTCCTCGCGTTAAGTACGTTATCGGACCGGACGGAAGTCCGCTCACGATCGCAGATCTGCCCCCAGCCAATACACGGCGCTGGGTCATTCGCCGCAAGGCCGAAGTCGTCGCCGCCGTTCGCGGGGGGCTTCTCAGCCTTGAAGAAGCCTGCGACCGCTACACGCTGAGCGTCGACGAGTTTCTCAATTGGCAGGCGGCCATCGACAAGCATGGGCTGGCCGGCCTGCGCACCACCTGGATTCAGCACTACCGCGAAGGGTGAGATACCCTCCAGGGGACAAGTCGCTCACGCGGGAGCGGCTTGAGCACAGGTTTCAAGCCCGCCGGCCCGCCGGCGGGCTTCGTCGATTCTGGCCCGGGCCACTAGGCCTGCTTGACGATCAGTACCGGCACCTTGGAACGCGCCAGCACCTCTGCCGCCTGGCTGCCCAGCAGCAGCCGTCCCAGGCCGCGCCGCCCATGCGACCCCATCACAATCAGGTCCGCGCCCGCCGTCTCGGCAGCTTCGATGATGCCGTCGGCCGTGTGTCGCCCCGGCAGGTGAACGGCACCGATGGCGACATTACCGGCCGCGGCCCGTGCATGCTCGAGCACGCCGGCGGCGGCGTCCGCCTTGGCCTTTTCCAGCTCCTCGAACAGGCTGGCCGTATCCACCGCCACCATGTCGAGGGCCGGCAGCGCCATGGTCGAGGGCTCCGTCACCGTCACGACCGTCACCTGCCCGCCTGAGAGCCGTGCCAGTTCCAGGGCGTGGCGCAGGGCCGCATCCCCCAGGTCCGAACCGTCCACGCCTACAATGATCTTCCCAAACATGCCTCGAGCCTCCATTGACATGACGCAACCCTAGCAGGAACGGATCGGGCCGCTTTGATCCAGGTCATTCTCAGGGCGTGTCCCTTGCCATCCACCGCGCCCCGGCCGGCCGGTCCAGGAGGCGACGGTAATAGACCTCCACCGCCGGAAGGGCCTTCTTGTCCGCCGGCACCTCCATCCAGCGATGCACCGACAGGCCCAGCGCGATATCGGCAATGCTGAACTGCTCGCCGGCGACAAACGGGCCGCCCCTGGCAATCTGGGCCTCCAGGATGTCCATCCTGGCACCCCACCGCGCCAGCGAGTCGGCGATCCTTGCGGGGTCGTCGTATCCGGGCACCTTGCGGATCAACGCATTGAGGGCATAGCCCCAGGTGGGGTTGAGCTCGGTGGCCTGCCAGCCCAGCCATTGCAGCACCCGCGCGCGGGCCCGCCCATCCTCCGGCAGCAGGCGGTGCCCGGCGTCGCCCTCGGCCAGGTAGACCAGGATGGCGTTGCTTTCCCAGAGCACGAACCCGTCCTCGATCAGCACGGGCACCTGGCCATTGGGGTTGAGGGCCAGGAATTCGGGCACTTTGGGGTCGCGCAGTGGCAGCCCCCAATCCTCCCGCTCATAGGCAGACCCCAGTTCGTCCAGCGCCCACAGCACCTTGCGCACATTGATCGAGGTCACCCGTCCCAGAACTTTGGTCATGCCCGTTCATCCTTTCTTCACCGCCATCGGCATTTTGTGCCTGCTCTCGCATTCTGCAACCGTCGGTTAAGACAATGTTTACCATCCGCTAGGTAATTTTTGCCCAGTGGCCACGACGCGCTTCGCGTTGCCGGTCTGAATTCTGGATCGAGTGCCGGCGTGGACAATTTCTCCCAGCTGATCAACCGCATAGGACTGCCCCGGCTGGCCGCCATGGCAACGGTGGCCGTGCTCATGCTCGGCTTCTTCGGCTTCCTGATCATGCGGGCGCAGACGCCGAACATGGCGCCGCTCTATACCGGCCTCAGCCTCGAAGACTCCTCGGCCATCGTCACCGAACTGCAGACCCTCAACATTCCCTATGAGCTGCGCGGCGAAGGCGACACCATCCTGGTCCCGCGCGACCAGATCACCACCGTCCGCATGAGCCTGGCCGGCCAGGGCCTGCCGCAGCGCGGGCAGGTCGGCTACGAGATCTTCGACCAGCAGTCGACGCTGGGCGCCACCAGCTTCGTGCAGAACGTCAACAATGTGCGCGCCCTGGAAGGCGAACTCGCCCGGACCATTTCCTCGCTGGCCCGCATCAAGTCGGCCCGTGTCCACCTGGTCCTGCCCGAGCGCGAACTGTTCCGCCGCGAGCGCAAGGACCCGTCCGCTTCCATCGTGCTGTCGGTCCGCGGCGAGCTTTCGACCGGAGAAATCCGGGCCATCCAGCACATGGTGTCCTCCGCCATCGAGGGACTGACCCCGGCCCGCGTCGCCATTGTCGACGACCAGGGCAATCTGCTGGCATCCGGCACCGGCGATTCGGAAGAAGGCGCCCTCAGTGGCGAGGCCGCCGAACGGACCCTGAGCTTCGAGAACCGCCTGCGCACCCGCGTCGAGGACATGCTCGCCAATATCGTGGGCGCCGGCCGCGCCCGCGTCGAGATCGCCGCCGAGATCGACTTCAACCGCTCGACCACCACCCAGGAGACCTTCGACCCCGAAGGCCAGGTGGTGCGCTCCACCCAGACGCGCGAAAGCGAGAACCTGGCCAGCGGAGCCAACGGCCAGGTGACCGTCGCCAATGAATTGCCCGGCGCCAGCCAGAACAATGGCGCCGCCGGCGCCACCGAACAGGGCACCTCCACCGAGGAAGTCATCAATTACGAGATTTCCAAGACCACCCAGACGGCGGTGACCGAGGCCGGCGCCGTCAAGCGCCTCTCCGTCGCCGTGGTGGTGGACGGCACCTATGCCACCGACGCCAATGGCGTAGCCACCTACCAGCCGCGTTCCGCCGAGGAAATGGCGCAGATCCTCACCCTCGTCCGTTCGGCCGTCGGCTATACCGAAACGCGCGGCGACACGGTGGAAGTCGTCAACCTGCAGTTTGCCGAGCGGCCCGAGCTGGCAACGCCGGGCACCGACGCCAGCGGCGGCCTGTTCGACTTCACCCGCGACGACCTGATGAATGGCGCCGAGATGGCCGTCACGCTGCTCATCGCCCTCGCCCTGGTGCTGTTCGTGATGCGCCCGCTGCTCAAGAAGGTGCTGACGCCCGAGACACAGGCGCTGGCCCTGCCCACCGCGGCCGAGCTGGGCCACCACGGCGTGCTCGGGCCCAATGGCCAGGTCATCCAGGAAGAAGAAGAGCCCAAGGACAAGACGCCGGCCTGGGTGGCCAACGCCAAGTCCATGGGTGAAACCCAGCTCCAGACCCTCAAGACCGTCGGAACCCTTGTCGAAGAAAACCCCAAGCAGGCCGCGCTTATCGTGCGCGACTGGCTGGGTAGCGCAGCGTAAC
>CAMLOA010000287.1 GCA_946481445.1 uncultured Devosia sp.
TCGAGGCGCTGTGGTTCTGGCATCAATTGGAAAGCGTTGACTTACCCGCCTGGCGTGAAGAGTGGTTAGTCCCTAATGCTGGTCTTGATTAATGGCTGAAATCCTCTCCCTCTCGAAAGCCCGCAAGGCCAAAGCCCGCAGCGAAAAGGAAACGGCGGCGGAAGCCAATCGCCTGAAATTCGGCCGCACCAAAGCGGAAAAGCTCAAGGAGGCGGGTGAGAAGGCGCGCACCGAAAAGCTTATCGACGGGCACAAGCGGGAAGACTGATCAGGCTGCTGTATAGGCCGCGCGGGATGCGTCCTTGTAGAGGGAGAGCCCCGATAGGGCCGCCAGGAAGGTGAGGCCCGAGGCAATGGTGCGGAGCTGGTTCCAAAACTGCCAGGGCTGCGAGTAGCCCTGCCAGATGACTTCGGCTGAGGCTACGTCCTGGGGTATTGCGGCCGCCGCCAGAGCTTCGTTCATGGGGACATTCACGCCCAGGGTCAGCATAAGGCAGAAGCCGGTGTAGAGAGCAGCAGCCAGGGCGAAAGCCACCGCACTCAACCGGAACCTCTGTGCGAAGAGCAGGGCGGCGGTCAGTCCCAGGGCCATCGGCGTTCCGAAGAAGGCCGGCGCAAAGACGGCATTGCGGACCGAAGCGTTCATCGCCTGCATGGCCGCGATGGCAATGCGCGGGTCAGCGGTGTTGAGCCCCCACATGGTCGAGCAGACCCAGGCATAGAAGAAGCCAAAAATGGCCGCGCTCAACACCAGTGATGCCGTGATCATGGCAACGGACAGGATACGCATGGCAGGCTCCCCTTGCACCTTCTCCACCCGAACCGTACAAATGTGTACTGTTCTTTCGAACCGTATATATGTGTACGCTTTCGATGTAAAGCTAGGGGGGCAGGGATGAAGGAAGACAAGCGCCAGCAGCGCCACGAGCAGATCTGCCGTGCAGCCTATGATCTCCTGGCCACACAGGGCTATGGGGGCACGTCCATGCTCTACATTGCCCGCGCGGCCAAGGCGTCCAACGAGACCCTCTATCGCTGGTATGGCGACAAGGACGGCCTGTTCAGGACCATGGTGCGGGACAATGCCGCCGAAACCCGGCGCATGCTATCCGACGCAATTCTGGCGCAGGTCGACCCACGGTTGACCCTTGAACGGGTCGCGCCAGTGGTCCTCACCATGCTGCTTGGCGAGCGCGCCATTCTGCTCAATCGGGCCGCTGCGGCAGATCCAAGCGGGGCGTTGGGTGCGGTCATATCGGCCGGCGGAAGGAACGAGATCATGCCGCTGTTCGAGGGTGTCATGGAGCGCCTCTGCGAGGGCAAAGCCGTTACCGCAGAACAGGCCACACGATGGTTTCTCAGCCTGCTGATCGGCGACTTGCAGATCAGGCGCGTCATCAATGACGCCCCCGCAATTTCAGAATCCGAAGCTCAGGAGCGGTCAAAGGAGGCGTTGGCTGTCTTCTACCGGTTGCTGGCTGACTGAACTGGAACGGGCGCCCGCTTCCTGGCGCATGGCCTCACCAACCCACCTTGCAGAGGACGGAATCTGCACGCTGGACAGCCTGCGGTGACATGTTAGGACATGGAGAGCATTCGGGGCCAGACGGGAGGGGACTATCATGGCGCGCATTGTCGTAATCGGGGCGACCGGCCATATCGGCACCTATCTCGTTCCGCGCCTCGTCCGGGCCGGCCATGACGTCGTCGCGGTATCGCGCGGCAATTCCGAACCCTATCTGCCCGATCCGGCATGGGCCAAGGTCGAACGGGCCACACTCGACCGCAGGGCCCTTGAGGCGGCGCGTGAGTTTGGCCGGGCCATTGCCGACCTCCGCGGCGATGTCGTCATCGACAATATCTGCTTCACCCTCGACAGCGCCCGCCAGCTGGTCGAAAGCATTCGGGGCCGCGTGCAGCATTTCCTCCATATCGGCACGATCTGGACCCATGGTCATTCCGAAGTCGTACCGACCCCCGAAGACGTCACCAAGCGGCCCTTCGGCGAATATGGGCTGCAGAAGGCGGCCATCGAGGCCTATCTTCTCGATCTGGCGCGCCGCGAAGCCTTTCCCGTCACCATCCTGCATCCGGGCCATATCGTGGGGCAGGGGTGGTCGCCGCTCAATCCCGCCGGCCATTTCGACGACGCGGTTTTCCGCACCATTGCCCGCGGCGAAACGCTCGCTTTGCCCAATTTCGGCATGGAAACGGTGCACCATATCCATGCCGACGACATCGCCGTCCTGGCCATGCAGGCCATGAACAACTGGAGCGTCGCGGTCGGGGAGGCTTTTCACGCGGTGTCGCCGGGCGCAATCACGCTGCGCTTCTACGCCGAGGCCATGTATCACTGGTTCGGGCACGAGCCGGCCCTGACCTTTCATCCCTGGGACGAGTGGAAGGCCATGCAGACGCCCGAGAACGCCGGGGCGACCTGGGAACACATCATCCGCTCACCCAACTGCTCGATCGACAAGGGGCGCCGCCTGCTCGGCTATGCACCGCGCTACACCTCGCTTGAAGCCGTGCGGGAAGCGGTGACCTGGCTGATCGAGGCAGGGCAAGTTACTGGGTCGGCTTAGCCGGCATGGGGGCAATACGCCCTTCGGTGAGGAAGCGCGAGCGGTATTCCCCGGGGCTGATCCCCAGCCTCCGCCGGAAATGATGCCGCATCGTGGCAAGGCTGCCGAAACCAACCCTGACCGCAATGTCCTCCAGTACGGGATCGGCAAGGCACAGCAACTGCTTGGCTTCAGCGAGGCGTTCGGACACGAGCCATTCGCCGGGGGCCGTTCCGGTGGCCTCCGCAAAGCGGCGGAGAAAGGTTCGGGTGCTCATCCGTGCATCCTTCGCCATCCCGTCTATCGTCCAGCGCTGGCCGAGGGTGGCGCGGACCCGCTCCAAAGTGGGGCTCACGCTCAATGCATCCCGCGTCGCCACTGGACGCTGCAGGAACTGCGCCTGCCCGCCAGCGCGATGCGCGGGCATCACCAGGCGCCGTGCCACCGAGTTGGCCGCAGCGGCCCCATAGTCCTGTCGGATCAGTTCGATCATGAGGTCTATGCCTGCCGCGCTGCCTGCGGAAGTGCACACGCGATCGTGGATTCGGTAGAGCGATGCGTCGTCGACCGTGATGTCCGGGAACCGGCCGCGCAGGGCCTCGGAATAGCGCCAGTGCGTCGTGGCCGTGCCGCCGGCGATCAGCCCGGTCGCGGCCAGCACGAATGCGCCCGAGCAGATCGATGCGAGCCGCGCTCCGCGGTTGTGCGCGGCGCGTAGGCGCTCGACCAGCGCCTCGGGCACCGGACTATCCGCGCCCTTCCAGCCGGGGACGACGATCAGATCTGCCCCATCCAGGATCTCCGGGCCATGATCAGCCACGAATTTCAGTCCGCCATGGGCGCGCAGCGGACCCTCCTCGATGGCGCAACTGGCAAAGCGATACCAGTCGGTCCCCATCTCGGGACGCGCCAGACCGAAGATTTCGGCGACAATGCCGAATTCAAACGTGCAGAGCCCGTCGTAGAGCAGGGCAACCACCAGCGGTCCGGTCAGGATTGGCATGATCTTTACGTATATTGTCATTCACGCCAATTGCAAGCATGCGCGCTGACACCGACAGTGGGTCTGAAAGGACGCAAGATCATGCCCACAGCCGTTACAGCCGTGCCCGCCGCCCCCAGTGCCATAGCGCGCGAGCACTTTGCCGCCGAGTTTGCCTTCGAGACCGACTGCTGGGACGTCCATGACGCCCTGTCGCGCGGTGCGGACTTCATCCTGCTTGATGTGCGCGGTCCGGCCTTGTTTGCCCGCGGCCACATACCGGGGGCCATCAACCTGCCGCACGGCAAGATCATTCGCTCGAAGATGGCCCAGTGGCCGGAGGGGTCGATCTTCGTGACCTACTGCGCCGGTCCCCATTGCAATGGGGCGGCACGTGGCGCCCTGCGGCTCGCCGAACTGGGCCTGCCCGTCAAGATCATGGCTGGGGGCATAACTGGCTGGCTGGACGAGGGCTT
>CAMLOA010000288.1 GCA_946481445.1 uncultured Devosia sp.
GGTTTCGATCTCGGCTGCATCGTCCCACGAACGTCCCAGCGGCAGGCTGGAAATGAGCAGATAGCCCATGAACATAGAGGCCACGATGCGCAGCAGCCGGTCCGACTGGATGGCCCGGACCTGGCCATCTGCAATGCGCGGCGCCAGCATCATGTCCACCATCTGCCGCACCCTGGCGATGTGCTGGGCCAGTTCGGCCTGCAGCTCGGGGTGAAACGGCACCTCCTGCAGCAGGATGCGAACCAGCGGCGCGAATTGGCGGGCAAAGGCCAGCCGCGAGGTCATCACCTTGCGAATGATGCCGTCAAGGCTCGGTTCGTCCGCGATGGCTGCAGCCAGTTCTTCGATGCCGGTGGGAACAACAAGCCTGCCGGCCAGCGGCTTGACGATGCGGACCAGCAAATCCTTCTTGCTCGGAAAATGCCGGAAGATGGCGGCTTCCGACACCTCGGCCCTCAAGGCAATGTCGCGCGTGGTCGTGGCGGCATAGCCTTGCTCGGCGAAGGCCAGGACCGCCGCCTCGACGATCCTGCGCTTGTTGGGCGTCATCGGCCCTTCTTCGCTTTCCACGGCATCGGCCACCGCAGTGGCTGCCGTCGGACTGAGACCGGCGTCAGCCATGCTGCTCGGCAACCACGTTCCGTTTCCAACTGGACCAGACATAGGTCCCGGCGAGGATGAGCGCCACCCCGAAAACCATCGCCAAACCGATGGCGCCCCAGAATCCGCCATCACCGCCACCGATCAGCACGGACCGCACCGCCGTCGGCAGCAGACGGAACGGCACGGCCTCGCCCAGCCAAGCCAGCCAGTCCGGCGCGGCTCCGAGCGGCGCCTGGCCCCCGGCCAGCTGCCCCTGATAGAATACGACCGGAAGCACGATCAGCAGCGCCCACAGGCGGACCGTGGCCAACAGCCCGCCGATCAGCGTGCTGATGGCGTAGATCGCAGCCCACAACACCGCCCAGAGCGGCAACAACGCGCCCCAGCTATCGCTCAGCCAGGCGATGACAAGGGCGAGGACCAGGCTGGCGACGCCGGCTACCAGGACCGGCACGGCGATCCGGAGCCCAGCCATCCTGGCCGCCCCCAGCCCGCCTTTGGCCTGTTCGGTCACCACGTAGAGCAGGACTGCGCCGGCGAGGCTCCCCACCCAGATGGCGAAGGTGGCGATGGCCGGCGCCAGCATGGCGGCCTGGCCCGTCGCTTCGTGAAGATATTCGGTGGTCACCGACAGGGTCGGCTTCATTGGCAGGGGCGATTGCGCCATGGCGGCGCTGGCCCCGGCCTGCAGCTGCTGGCCCAGCATGGCGCCAAGCTGCGCCTCGACCGGCGTAAGATGCTGGGTTGCGGTCACCACCAGGTTGATCGTCCCACCTGTGGCTGCGGCACTGCTGAAATCGGCCGGCACTGTGATGAGCGCGGCCACCTCGCCCGCTTCGAGGGCTGCGCGGCCAGCTTCTGCATTGTCGAAGGCCACGATGCCGAAAGGGAACCGCTCTTCCATCCCCTCCATCATCCGGTCCGAGAGCTTGAGCGGCCCCATGCCGGTGTCGAGATTGACCAGGCCAATGCTGAGCGCCGTCATGGCCCGCTGCGGATCCACCGGCGCCGACAGGTTGAAGAACGAAAACAGGAACATGATCGCCACGGGAACGACCAGAGCCGCCCGCAGCAGGGGATTGCCTGTGAACCCTTGATCCAATCCATGCATCTTGAAGTCCTCGCCTTGCGTGATCGTATCTGATCACTGTAAGTGAGTACTTACTTACTTGCAAGTGGACTTGGCTTTGCGTGCCAATTGCACCAGAGTCCGCGCCGGTGCCTTTACGGTTTCGCTCCCATCAAGGGGATGGATATGAGCCTCGGCTCGCTCGCCCTCGCCCGCTTCTACAACCTGCCCCCGCGGCAATTCGGCACGCGCCGCCAGCGCGACATTGCCCTGCCGATGGACGATGGCGTCACCTTGATGACCGACGTCTATTCGCCCCGTGCCCCGGGCCCGCACCCCACCATCCTGATGCGCCTGCCCTATGGCCGCACCGGCTTCGGCACCGTGGCCGAATGCTATGCCGAACGGGGGTTCCATGTGGTGCTGCAGGCGTGTCGCGGCACGGAAAAATCCGGGGGAGAGTTCGATCCGCTGGTCAACGAGCGTGCCGATGGCCTGGCCACCCTGCGCTGGATCGAGTCGCAGGACTGGTATGACGGGCGCCTGGGTCTTTCCGGCCCATCCTACCTTGGCTACGCACAATGGGCGATCTGCGACGCCCTGCCCGACCGCTCGGCAATGGCGACCAAGGTGACCAGCGCCGAATTCCAGTCCGTGGTCTTCCCGTCTGGCGCCTTCCACCTGGGCCTGTGGCTGAGCTGGCTGCAGGTGATCGAGGGCCTGCGCGGCAATCCGCTCAAGATGAGCGGCTCCATGTTCTCCGGCGGGGTCGAGAAGCGCACGGCCAAGGCCGCCATGACCCTGCCCCTGGTGGAGGCCGACGTGGCCGCGGTCGGCCACCAGGTGCGGTTCTGGCGCCACTGGTTTCAGGATGCCATCGGCAATCATGCCTTCTGGCAGGCCATCGATCACCGGCCGCGGCTCGGCCCCCGGACGCCCCCCAACCACTTCATCTCGGGCTGGTTCGACTTCATGCTCGATCAGTTGCTGCGCGACTACCAGTCACTGGTGGCCCTGGGCCACCGGCCCTACCTCACGGTCGGTCCATGGACGCATATCGCCAACGACCTGCAGGCCGAAAGCATGCGCGAGACGCTGACTTGGATGCGGGCGCAACTGCTCGGCGACCGCACCGGACTGCGCGACCGTCCCGTGCGAATCCACATTTCCGGGCTCGATCAGTGGCATGAGTTCGATGCCTATCCCCCAGGGCCGCCCAGGCTTTCCCGCTGGCACCTCGGACCTGGCCGGGCCCTGACCCGGGAAACACCTGCCCAGCCCGGCAGCGATCGCTATGTCTACAACCCTGCCGACCCCACGCCCAATGTGGGTGGCGCCATGTTCGCCTTTACCGGCGCCGGCGCAGTGGACAATGCGCCGCTTGAGGCCCGTTCGGACGTTCTGGTCTATACCGGAGGTGTCCTGACCAGCGACACAACCGTTATCGGCCAGTGCCAGGTGACGCTCAACGCGCGCGCCACCCTGCCCCATGTCGATTTCTTCGTCCGCCTCAACGATGTCGGGCCCGACGGTATTTCACGCAATGTGTGTGACGGCTTTGTCCGGGTCACGCCCGAAACACCCAGGCAGGATGACGGCAACTGGCGCCTCACCATTCCGCTGCACGCCACGGCCTACAGCTTTCGCCCCGGCCATCGCCTGCGCCTCCTGATCGCCTCGGGCGCCCATCCCCGCTACGCGCGCAACCCTGGAACCGGTGACCACATCGCCAGCGCCACCCGACTTGCGGCGAACGATGTCGAAATCGGCCATGCCGGCACGGACATTACTCTGCCCGTCTACGATCTGCCCTGAACCGATCGGGGGTTAAGCCCGCATGTCAGTTCAAGCACCCGGTCCGTCGGATCGTCGTCCGCCGATCCTGGAGTAAGCAGCCAACCCACTGGGTGATCAGCGTTTTTATCGGGCAAGACGCAAAATGTACCAAACAGTACAAAGACCATTGCCAACTTTGTTATTCTACATAACTATGTTGCGTGTCATTTCAGGGAGGATGAGATGCAGACATATTGGAGATGCGCCACCGCGCTTGGACTTTTGCTGGCGACCTCGGCATGGGCCGGCCCGGTCCTTGCCCAGGGGCTGGATTGCGCAAGCTTGCCGGACCACGGTTTCGGTATCGACGGCCTGGTCATCGCTTCCACAGAAGCATTGCCGGTCGGCGAAGGGTCGCCAGTGCCACACTGCGTCGTGCAGGGTCATGTCGGCGAGCGTACCGGCATTGACGGCAATACCTACAAGGTGAGCTTCGAACTGCGCCTGCCGGACGACTGGAATGGCCGCTTCGTGCATCAATTTAACGGCGGCAATGACGGCAGTGTTGTT
>CAMLOA010000289.1 GCA_946481445.1 uncultured Devosia sp.
CAGCCGCCCGGCCAGAAGCCGAATTTCCAGATTGCGTCCCTCGTATATTCGGAGCAGGTCGGCAGGTGGCGGCAGGTCCGCCCCACGAATGCCGACAGCGTATAACGATAGATGGTGATCAGCAGCACGGCGGCGACCTTGAACGGCAGGTCGATCACCCGCCACATGAGGTCGATGACTCGATCCATCATGTCTCCGCCGTAACCGACTCGTTCGACTCGGCTTTTGCCACCGCCTCCACCACCGCATCGAACACCAGCAGCGTCGACACGTGCCGTGCCCGATAGTCGCGCACGGGTTGCAGGTATTGCAGGTCGCTCCACCTACCGGTCGGCGGGGGGCCATTCTCCTTGAGCATGGCGTGCATCGTGTCACGCAGCGCCCGGAACTCGGCGACAGGTGTCCCCGCGATTTCCCGAGCCACGACGGCCGCCGAGGTCTGGCCCAGCGCGCAGGCGGAGATGTCGTGGCCATAGTCGACGATCACCCCGTCGCGTACCGCAACGTCGACTTCGATCGTCGAGCCGCACACGCGGCTCACCTTGCGGGCGCTGGCATCGGGATGAGCCAGCCGCCCCGGCTGGAGTGCGTTTCCCGCCAGGTCGAGGATCTTTTGGGAATAGAGATCGCTAAGGTCCATTTGCCGCACAATTCTGTTTCTTGTGGGTGTCACCCCGGCCCCTTATATAGGTCGTCGCAGGCGGGCTGTCAGGGCTTTGTGTCCGGTTGAACCAAGGTCGCCATGGCAGCGTAGTATCTATTGCCAACGCCAGAGGTATCCATGGACGCCCGCACCAAGCCGCTCGGAACTGCCACAGCCATTCCGCAACATGCACTCCGCCGCCCGACGCGCGAGGAGGCCGAAGCGGCCGTGCGCACCCTCATTGCCTGGGCTGGAGACGATCCCACGCGCGAAGGCGTGCTGGAGACCCCGGCCCGCGTCGTCCGTGCCTATGGCGAATTCTTCGCCGGCTACGAGCAGGATGCGCGCGAGATCCTGTCCAAGACCTTCAAGGAAGTCGGTGGCTACGACGACATCGTGCTGGTCAAGGACATTCCCTTCAGCTCCCACTGCGAACACCACATGGTGCCCTTCGTCGGCAAGGCGCACATTGCCTATCTGCCGCATGATGGGGTGGTGGGCCTCTCCAAGCTCGCCCGCCTTGTGGAAGTGTTCTCGCGCCGCCTGCAGACGCAGGAAAACCTCACGGCCCAGATCATTGATGCCATCAACGAGAACCTGGGCCCGCGCGGTGCCGCAGTCATGCTCGAGGCCGAGCATATGTGCATGTCCATGCGCGGCGTGCGCGCCCACGGCGCCTCCACCATCACCCACCGCTTCACCGGCGTCTTCGCCGAGGATCGCGTGGAGCAGGACCGTTTCTTCGCCATGATCAACCGCAAATAGGCGGTCCAGGCCGCCGGGGCGCCACAGGTAATCGATGGCCGGATCATCCCAGACGCTGAGCGAAACCGATCGGCGGCTGGTCGCGGCCTGGGCTGCGGACTGCGCCGAACGGGTGCTGGGCCTTTTTGAACAGGCCTCCCCGCTCGATAGCCGACCGCGAGAGGCCATTGCTCGTACCCGCGCCTTTGCCCGCGGCGAGGCGGACACTGCCGGCGAGATCCGGAAACGCTTCGGTGGCGGCAGCGCCGCGCGGGACGCAGGAACACCGGCAGCAGCCGCTGCTGCCCGTGCGGCGGGTCAGGCGTCAGCCGTGTGCCATATGGGCGCGCATGCGCTGGGTGCTGCCGCCTATGCTGCGAGAGCTATTGGCCTTTCCAGGCCAGACGACGCGGATGCAGCCGCCGCCGAGCTCCGCTGGCAGTTGCGGCATATGTCCGGAGCTGTGCGCGCCGCGCTTGCCACCCTGCCGCCCATAGGCGCGGACCGGTCGGGGCCGCTGGGTCCGGGGCTCCTCGCAAGGGGACAGATGCTGACGCTCATTCAGGCCCTGCAGGCACAGATGGGCGTCCAGAATTTCGCCGACGACAACCACGATCAAATAGACCATGGCTGAACATGGCATAAACTGGCTGTCTCAACCGGGTTCGCGCCATGTCACTGATCGCCGAAATGCTCTGGGTCCTCGAAAGCCGCTCCCGCGAGCCGCTGGATCTTGAGGAACTGTCGGCGGTGACAGGGCGGTCGAGAAGCTATCTGTCCCGTATCTTCCCCTTGGTTACCGGGTATTCCGTTACCGGCTACCTTCGGGGCAGGCGGCTGAGCGAAGCGGCTCGGCGGCTGGCCGATGGGGCTCCCGACATCCTGTCGGTGGCCCTCGACGCCGGCTACGGCTCGCATGAGGCATTCACCCGCGCCTTCCGCGACCAGTTCGGCCTCACGCCGCAGCAGGTTCGCAACAGGCGCCATCTTGAAGGGATCAGTCTCGTGCAGCCTATCAGAATGGATACCACAGCCTCCGCCCCGATCGCCCCGCCCCGGTTCGAGAACCGCCCCGAACTGCATTTCGCCGGCATTGCCGAGCGTCACAAGATGAGCATGCCGGTAGGCATTCCCGACCAATGGCGGCGGTTCCAGCCCTATATCGGCCATGTCGACGGCGCCATTGCTGGCGCGGCCTATGGCCTTGTCGGTGAAATCACCGATGACGAAATGTTCGACTATGTCGTCGCCGTGGAAATTCACGCCGGCACCGAGCTTCCGCCCGAGCTGACCGCCGTCAGGGTCCCGGCCCTGCGCTGGGCACGGTTTGTCCATCAGGGCCATGTCTCCGCCCTGCGGGAGACGATCGGCGCGGCCGAGCAATGGCTGAGCGGGAATGGCCATGAGCCCAGCGAGGCCGTGCACAGCTTCCTCGAATATTATGGCCCCGGCTTCGATCCGCGCACCGGCACGGGCGATGTCGAGGTCTGGTTCGGCCTCAGGCCCTGAAACACTGGCGATGTGGCCCGGGGCGCGCTAAAGCGTCCTGCAACCGACGTCCGGAGCGCCCCATGCCCATCGCCTTCACAGCCGCGCCAACGCTGAGCCACGCCGAAATCGAGGAAGGCACCACTTTCGCCCCCCGTTTCGACGCGGCCGGGCTCGTCACCGTCGTCACGGTGGAGGCGGGCAGCAACGAAGTCCTGATGCTGGCGCACATGAATGCCGAGGCCCTGTCCCTGACGCTGGAGACCGGCATTGCCCACTATTGGTCGCGCTCGCGCGGCAAGATCTGGAAAAAGGGCGAGACCTCGGGAGAACTGCAGCAGGTGGTCGAAATGCGGACCGATTGCGACCAGGACGCCATCGTCCTCGCTGTCAACCAGACCGGCCGCGGCGCTGCCTGCCACACGGGCCGAAAGACCTGCTTCTACCGTCGCGCCGAGCTGGTCGATGGCCAGCCCCGCCTGGTCGACACCGGCCTGCCGCGCCTGTTCGACCCGCACGAGGTCTACGGCTAGCCCTTCCGCTCGAACAGGCCCACCATCAGCAGCCCGGCGACGAACCCGCCGATATGGGCCTGCCAGGCCACGTCGATCTGCGTACCGGTGAGCGCCGGCAGCACCGGCACGGCGGCGTTGAGCACCAGCCAGATGATGGTGAACATCCGCGCCCGGCTATCGCGCCAGAGGTCCACGAGGCCTGCCAGCCGCCGTCCCACGATGATCCGCTGCCCGGTCTCGGGGTGTTGCGCCACGATCACGGGCTGGAAGATGAACCGCACCGCGGCCCCGGTCAGTCCAGCCACGCCGCCCGAGGCGCCGATGAGGTAGGCGCCTGTCTCGAGCGAGGTCGCCGCGAACGCGGCCGCCCCGGCCGCCGCCGACACGAAGAACACCGCCAGCATCGGCCCTGCCCCGTAGCGCCGTGCCACCGGCGTGCCGAATATGGCCAGCCAAGCCACGTTGAACAGCAGATGGTCCCAGCCGCCATGCAGTAGGGCATGGCTGAACGGCGTCCAGATCAGCGGGATGGCGAGGCTCGCATCGTCCATCGCCGCCACGATCCGCAGCGGCTGGAACGCGAACCAGAAGACCAGTTGCACCATGCCCTGCTGGTTAAGAATCAGG
>CAMLOA010000290.1 GCA_946481445.1 uncultured Devosia sp.
GATGTTGCCGAGGTGGAACCCTAATCTGGTATCGGTGCGGGTCTGCCGGCAGTTTTCGAACGCCTTACTCGCTTTGGCCAGAGTTTCTAGCTTGGGCGGATAGAGCTGGTGCTCGTGGTGCCGGATCTTGTCGAGTAGCTCCTCCATTGTCGCCCAGGCGCCATTGGCGCGCGCAAGCATACACGCGGCGAACTCGTCGGCTTCCAACTCGATGGTCTGTAGTGGGACGCCCCCGGCTGCTCGCTGCGCATCGTCATTGATGATATGAGCGAGCTCATGGGCAAACAGAGCGAAAGCCAGTTGCCGGTCGCTTCCCACGACCAGATTGACCCAGTAGTCCTTGTATATGATGTACGATCCCGCAGGCACGCCCTCTATTGCGCCGTCGGTTACAAGGGCGGTGACATTGGTCACCTCGTTGCAGGGTATGATCTCGATCTGCGTTTGAAGATGATAGGTGTCGAGCATCTCCTGCATGACACGTTTGACCTCGTCTGCTTCCCAACTGAGAATAGGAAGTTGAAGCGGAGGCGGGCCAAAATGCTGCTCCACGCACCGAGGACTTGCAGACGCTTCATCCCCACCCAAAACTAAGAGGAATGCCGCCACTGTCCAAGCCAGAAGCCTTTGCATCGGTCAATCTCAAGGCTGTTCGCCAGCGTCGATGTCGATCAATGGGCCCAATTCGGGGGCGGCGCCGAAAGACTGACAGCGCGCGCGATCAAATGTTCCGGAAGGCCCATAAGTCAGGTAACCGTTGAAAAGGGTTTCTTCGCAGGCGCGTCGTGCCACCAGGCCCGGCAATACCCTGCCGCCGGCCCGGACCCAACGCGGCAACTGGGCCGCCGCGCCCGCATAATCTCCCGTATTGAGTACCCGCAACAGCGTGGACGAGGCAAAGTTGGTCTTGCCTACATTGAAGACAAAAGACGACAGGGCGCCATATTGATCGTCATCGAGGTCGACCTGGACCAACTCTTGCACGGCTACCTGCGCCCAACCAACATCCTGCCGGAGCAGGGCTTCGCCTTGGGACTCCGTGAGCGGGGTGGCAAACTGTCCCAGGTCAATTTGCTCGCACGGCTTCAACGCGATCAGATGACCATAGCCGATTGTACAGTAATCGGCAGGATCGTTGTACGCGCCTGGTATCCAGCCTTCGAAGTGCTTTATCAGGTCCATCGCTAGACGGCTCAGTTCGCGCGAGGGTGTGTCGGTGGTTGCGCCAAACCCTCCCTGCAAAATCTCGATCTGCAATTGAGACGGGATTCGATATGGATCGCTGGGGAACTCCTGCGCCCCAACGGCTACAGAGAGAACGAGAAATATTCCTGCGCCAATGACACGCATGGAGGTCTCCAGCATCAATCTATTGAATACTGGAGATAGAGTAGCTGCCGGCTTAAACCGAATGGCAATACGGATTTCTCCGTACACTCAACAGAAGATTCTGCTCATCAGTTTTTGATGGATTTGGTGCAGCAAGACTGCACTATTTATACATAACCAATTGATTTCACTTGGTCACTACGTCTGATACTACTTGGGAACCGCGCAGTCGCTGGCGCCTTCGATGAGCTCGAGAGGCAGGACCTTGCGGACAACGCCGAGGGGATACTGGCCGGCATAGGCCGGCATGGTGGCCAGCAGAGTCTCGGCCAACTCGATCCCCAGGTCGCGCAGCGACAGGTAGAAGCAGGTCAGCTTGGGATTGAGGTACTGCGAATTGGTGCTGTGCCGGCCGATCAGGGCGAAATCCACCCCCGGCTTGATGCCGCAATCGTAGAGCCCGCGGTAAAGGCCGACAGTCAGCATTTCATTGGTGAGGATGAAGCCCGTCGGCCGCCGGTCCGGCGGCATGGCGGCGATGCGCTCGCCGATCTCGTGGCCGCCGCGATCATTGGGATAGGAGCGGAAGATGAGGTCGGGGTCGAAGGGAATGCCGTGGCGCTTGAGCGCGTCGCGATAGCTGTCGATGAAGACGAAGCCCAGGTTGGTGTCGTCCAGCGGCGCAAAGACGCCGATGCGGCGATGGCCTTTGGCGACCAGCCGGTCGACACCAGTCTGGGCCATGCCTTCGAAATCCAGGTCGAGCCAGGGATGGCCGACATCGGTGAGGCTTCGGCCCAGCGCGACGAATGGAATCTTGCGCTCGGCCAGGTAGTCGATGCGGTGATCGTGGCGCTTGGTGGCGGAGATGATGAGGCCATCGACGAAGCCGCGGGCGACAACGCGCTGCAGGTAGGCGTCCGGATCTTCCTCGGAGGAGCAGAGCAGCACGACCAGATCGAGCTGGTGGCGGGCGCAGACGGTCTGCACGCCATCGAACACGCTCATGAAGAAGACGTCGCCTTCGCCGGTGATCTGCGACCCGGTCTGCATCATGAAGCCGACGACGCCGGTCGACCCCTTGCGCAGGGCCCGTCCGGCCTGGTTGGGGACATAGCCCATGGCCGCAGCGGCCTCGAGCACACGCTTGCGCGTCTGCTCGTTGACATCCGGTTTGCCGTTGAGTGCACGGGAGACTGTGCCGATGGAGATATCGAGCTGCTTGGCTAACTGCCTGATGCCCTTCATTTTCTTATGACTTTGTCCCAGGCCGGCGGGCGGCCATAAACGTTTACGAAATTCTATTGACACAGAACCCATCCCGATTATAGCGTCGTAAACGTTTACGGGACAGACCGCTGAGATGCCGCACAAGACGGCACCGGGCGCACAATGTCCAGAGGAGGAATCCGTGACGTTCAGGGCCGTACTTGCGGGTTGCGGAAGCATGTCCAAAGGCTGGCTGACCGCCATTGCCGAACACCCCTTGCTCAAGGGGCGGGTGGAGGTGGTGGGGCTGGTTGACATCCACCTGCCGACGGCCGAGGCGCGCGCTGCCGAGTTCGGCCTTTCCCATGCAGTGGTCGGAACCGACCTCGATGCCGTGCTGACCAGCACCGCGCCAGACCTGCTGTTCGACGTCGTGGTGCCGTCGGCGCGGGAAGGCGTGGTGGCTACCGGGCTCAAGCACGGATGTCACGTTCTCAGCGAAAAGCCCATGGCGGACAGCCTCGCCGCCGGGCAGCGCATGATCGCCCAGGCCAGCGCCGCCGGGCGCGTGCATGCGGTGGTGCAGAACCGCCGCTTCATCGCCGGGGTCCGCCGCATCCGCCGGCTGATCGAAAGCGGGGCGCTGGGCGAGGTGACCGCACTGCACTGCGACTTCTTCATCGGCGCGCATTTCGGCGGCTTCCGCGACGAGATGGAACATGTGCTGCTGCTGGACATGGCCATCCATACTTTGGACGCCGCGCGCTTCATGGCGGGCGTGGCACCCAGGGCCGTGTACTGCCTCGAAACCAACCCGACGGGATCTTGGTATGCCCATGGTGCGGCGGCCAATGCGATATTCGAGTTCGACCAGGGTGTGGTGTTCAACTACCGCGGTTCATGGTGCGCCGAAGGCGCCAATACCAGCTGGGAAAGTGCCTGGCGCATCGTGGGCACCAAGGGCACGCTGACATGGGACGGGGAGGGTGCCTTCGCCGCCAATGTGGTGGCCGGAGACGAAGGCTTCTTCCGCCCACTCGAGGCGATCGACGTGCCCGAGCCGGCCGATGCCGACCAGACCCATGGCCATGCCAGCGTGCTGGCCGAGTTCCTCGACGCCATCGAGGAGGGCAGGCCCCCCGAGACGGCCAGCAACGACAACATCAAGAGCCTCGCCATGGTCTTTGCCGCGATCGAAAGCGCGCGGACCGGCCAGCGCGTGACCATTCCAGTCTAAGGACCCTTCAGTGAGCGACCCCGCCAAGACCATCCGCATCGGCACCATGATCCAGGCTTCGGCCGGCAATGCGCCCGAAAACATCGCCGCCATTGCGGACCTGGGCTTCGAGAGCTTCGAGCCGTTCTTCTGGCAGACGACCAATGGCCAGGACCTGGCCGAACTGGGCAAGCGCAGCCTGGACGCCATCGGCAACCGCGACATCACCATCTCGACCATCGGCATG
>CAMLOA010000291.1 GCA_946481445.1 uncultured Devosia sp.
CCCCCCGCAAAGACCAGGTCGGGCAGGGCCTGCCAGCCGCCAGCGGCGAAGCTGCGGGCACCATAGCTGAGGCGATTGGCCCCTTCGAGCAGGGGGGCGATGGCCGGGTGCTGCTTGAAGCGCTGGAATTCGCCGAAGGGCGACAGGGTCGGGTTGGCATAGTCCAGATAGACCACCTGACCCACATAGAGCTTGCGATCCTCGGCATGGTAGACGAAGCCGCCGCCGGCGGTCTGGTCGTCCAGGGGATATCCCAGATAGTGGTCCACTCGACCGGGCTGGTGCTTGCCAGGGCCGATCTCCCAGACCTCCTTGATGCCCAGGCCATATTTCTGCGGGCTGGCGCCCATGGCGAGATCGAACTGGCCGATCACCGCCTTGGCCAGGGAGCCGCGTGCGCCTTCGGCGATCAGCGTGTATTTCGCTTCAAGTGCAATACCCTCGGCGAATCCGGGCTTGGGGTTGCCGTCCCGGTCCCGGCCGAGGTCGCCGGTAATGATGCCGCGTACCGGACCATTGCCGCTGCGCAGCACGTCGACGGCGGCGGTCATGGGGAAGATATCGACCCCGAGGGCCGTTGCCTGCTCGCCCAGCCAGCGCACCAGGTTGCCCAGGCTGACGATCACGCCGCCGCTGGTGTGCAGTTGCGGCGGCAGCAAGGCGCGGGGGAAGGCGAAGTCGCGCGCCCTGGTCAGGTAGTGATAGGTATCCACCGTCACGTCCGGCCCGACGGGCGCCCCCTTGAGCCGCCAATCCGGGATCAGGGCGTCCAGGCCCTTGGGGTCCATCACGGCACCCGACAGGATATGGCCACCGACTTCCGCCGCCTTCTCCACGATGGTGACGGCAATGTCGGGATGGCGCTGCTTGAGCCGGATGGCGGCGGCAAGTCCGGATGGACCGGCACCAACGATCACCACATCGGTCGAGAGGGTTTCGCGCGCGCCGGCTTCTGCCATATGGATCTGCCCCAACTTCGTCTTTCGGCCGCCGCTGCGGCCGGGAGGCCGGTAGCATGCTAACCAGTCCTTCGGCGCGCTGGCCGCGCCAAACGGGCTGTGACATAACAGAGAACATGGCCGACACGCGACCGCTAAATCACGACGAAATGCTTGGCCTGCTCGACTGGTATCGGGCCGCGGGCGTGGACATCGCCGTGGGCGAAGTGCCGATGGACCGGTTCGCCCAGCGACCACCCCTGCGGGCGCCCGTGGCCCCCGCGGCCGTTATGCCGGCCGCCGCGGAGGTCCCGCCCCTGGGCGGTGATCCTGCCGAAGCCCGGGGGCTGGCTGCCTCGGCTCGGTCGCTCGACGAGCTGCAGGCGATCCTGGGCAGCTACAATGGCTGTGGCCTCAAGCACCGCGCCACCCAGCTCGTCTTTGCCGATGGCAATCCGGAATCGGAGATCATGTTGATCGGCGAGGCGCCGGGCGGCGACGAGGACCGCATCGGGCGCCCCTTTGTCGGCCGCTCCGGCCAGCTGCTCGATCGCATGCTGGCGGCCATCGGGTTGGATCGCACCAAGGTCTATATTGCCAATACCGTTCCCTGGAGGCCTCCGGGCAACCGGACGCCGACCCCCGAGGAGATGGCGCTGTGCCTGCCATTCCTGCATCGCCAAGTGGAACTGGTGGCGCCCCGGATCGTGGTGACGCTGGGCGGCCCGGCCATGCAAACCGTGTTCGGCACGACGTCGGGCATCATCAAGATGCGCGGCAAATGGAGCCCGGTTTCCATCGGCCGCCATCAGGTGGAGGCCATGCCGACGCTGCATCCGGCCTACCTGCTCCGCAACCCGGCCGCCAAGCAGCAGGCCTGGCGCGACATGCTGAGCCTCAAACAAAAGCTCATGGCTCAGATGCAATAGGCTGGCCGGGAATGGCCTATATCGACGGTGAACTCATCCAGACGCTGACCAATCCTTCGGGCACCAAGAAGCTCGAACTGGTGCGGCGGCCCGACGGCGCCGGCCGGTTCGTGGAATATGCGCGCCTGCATGATCAGGATACGGGCGACTATTGGGGCCAGACCCGGCAGTCGGGCCTCTATCCCAGCGTCTCGGAGGCGCTCGCGGATGCGCGCCTCAGCATTGGCTGGCTGTCCGGCGACGGCTGAACGGATCATCGTGGCCTCGATCTGGGCATTACCCGAAATCTGCCCTGCCAATCGGTGACGATCACGCTATGGTCGTTGCTGCGTGATTTGCATCCTCGTCCACCCCCTGTGCTGAAAGCGACATGGCCTCAGTCATCAAGATCTATGCTCTGTTCCTGGGGTCTGCCCTGCTGATGTTTGGCGGCGGGCTGCAGGGCCTGCTGCTGTCCGTGCGCGGTGCCGAAGAAGAGTTTTCGCTGCTGGCACTGGGCCTGATCGGCACGGGTTGGTCGGTCGGCTTCGTGGCGGGTTCGATCGGCGTCCCCCTGGTAGTGCGCAAGGTTGGCCATATCCGCGCTTTCTCGGTCATGGCCGCCATCGGCACCATCACCATCCTGCTCAACCTACTGTGGATCAACGATATCGGCTGGATTCTGCTGCGAGCGCTCAGCGGGTTCTGCTTTGCCGGCGCCGCGATGATCGTGGAGAGCTGGCTCAATGAAGTGGCCGACAACAAGAGCCGCGGCACCATCTTTTCGATCTATGTCACCATCAACATGGCGGCATCCACGCTGGGGCAGATCGCGATGTCGGTCACAGGCACGGCGGGCTACGTGCCCTTCGTGCTGGGTGCCATCAGTTTCATCTGCGCGGTGCTGCCCACCGCCCTCACCTCCAGCCCCCAGCCGCGCCCGCTGTCGTCTGCCAAACTCGACCTAGGCCTGCTCTATCGAACCTCGCCCGTGGCGGCGATCGCCGCCTTCTCCTGCGGCATGGCCAATGGCACGTTCGGTACGCTTGCGCCGGTCTATGGCTATGAACAGGGGCTGGACGCCAGCGGCATCGCGTTGCTCTTTGCGGTTGCGGCCATCCTGGGCGCAGTGGCGCAGGTGCCGTTCGGCCGCCTGTCGGACAGGATCGACCGGCGCCTGGTGCTGATCGGGCTTTCCGGGTTCGCGGCTATTGTCGGTGCGCTGACCGTGATCATCAACCCCACGGCGGGGTGGCTGATGTTCGTGCTGTTTGCAGCCTATGGCTTTGCCGCCAACCCGATCTATGCGGTGGCCGTCGCCCATGCCAACGACTTCGCCAAGGACGGGGAGTTCGCCAGGATTGCGGGCGGCATGCTGCTGATCCTGGGCGTTGGGCTTGCCATCGGCCCGGCGGTTGCATCCCTGATCATGGGCGCCTGGTCGCCGGTGGGTCTGTTCATAGTCACGTCCGCGTTCCACGGCGCCCTCGCGGTCACGGCCTATCTGCGCATGCGCATCCGCAAGAGCCCGGGCACGCGCCAGCCCTTCCGCCCGATGGGCAATGACAAGCAGGTGACGCCGGAAACCGTTGCGCTCGATCCGCGGGCTGATAGTGATAGCGCCGAGATTCCGGTCGAGCACGAAGCGCCCGTGCCGGAAGAACTGGTCGAGACGCCCGAGGAGAAGCGCGATGTTCAAGACGGAACGGTTTGAGAATCGCGAATTCGTTCCGCTCTCGATTGCCGTCATCGCCGTTTCCGACACCCGCACGCTCGAAACCGATACCGGCGGCGCCCTGCTCAAGAGCCTGCTCGAGGCTGACGGCCACAACTGTTTCGAGCGCCAGGTGGTACGCGACGACATCCAGTTGATCCGCGCCGCCGTCCAGGCCTATGTGGCCAATCCCGATGTCGACGTGATCCTCACGACCGGCGGCACCGGCTTTTCCGGGCGCGACGTGACGCCCGAGGCGATCGAGCCGCTGTTCGACAAGCGGATGGAGGGCTTCTCGGTGCTCTTCCACCAGTATTCGGCCACCACCGTTGGCACCAGTTCACTGCAATCGCGCGCCACGGCGGGGCTGATCGGCACCACTTTCGTCTTCTGCCTGCCCGGCTCCCGCGGCGCCTGCCGCGACGCCTGGGAAGGC
>CAMLOA010000292.1 GCA_946481445.1 uncultured Devosia sp.
AATGCAGCTCATCACCCATCCGGTCATTGCCGGCAGCGGCCGGCACCTGTTCGAGCCCGGCGACCCGACCACGCGGCTGGAACTGGTCGACCTCAAGCGCACGCAAAAGGGCAATGTCATCCAGACCTATCGCAAGAAGGCGGAGTAGGTGGCGCAAGGGTGGCATTGCGGGCGTGGCCCCACCCCACCCTCGATCTCTCCCCATCAAGGGGAGGGAGGCGCCAGATGAGGACTCCGAGATCCTCTCGATGTCCTCACGCACACTGAGCAGGCTTCCCTCCCCCTTGTGGGGAGGGACTGAGGGTGGGGGTATGGCGCTCGCCTGTGCCAGACACAAGGAGGAGGCACTTCATCCACCCCTTCGGGCCACCTTCTCCCCTCAGGGGCGAAGGGACGTGGAGCCTATCCGACCATCTCCCCCAGCCGCTCCAGCAGCCGGTCCTTCTCCAGCGTCAGGCCCTTATAGGCCAGTTGCGCGTCATCGAGCCCGGCCACCTGCTCCACCAGCGCCGCGACGATCCGTCCGGCTTCAGGATGGTCCGCCAGTGCATCCAGCGGATCGACTGAAATGCGGATGGTGAAGGCGATCGCCCCCGTCTGCGGCAGCTTGCGCAGGGTCTGCCGCTCGACGCGCAGGAAGACCGGGTCGGCCCGTTGGCCCGCGCCGAAGCGGCGCTCGCCGGGCCCCAGGCTGTCGGGGTGAAACAGCCGGTCATCGCCATAGAGCGACCAGTTCCAGCGGATCATGGGCTGCTCGGGCCGCATATTGTCGAACATGCGCTCGATGAGTTGCGCCGGCCGCGTCCCGGCGCCGAAGCCGGGCACCGGGCCATGCACGTCATGCATCACCCGGCCGAGCTTCTCGCCCAGCAGCCAGGACGAGGGAAAGCACAGGGCCCCCGCCACCACGCGCCAGCCCTCGGGCGACTTGTCGAGCAGGATCAGGTCATCCTGCACCAGCCGCGCCGCCGCCAGCAGTGGCGGTTCGGCGGCCGATGGGGGCTGGGTACCGGCAAAGGCCTCCACCAGTGCCAGCAGCTCGGCCTGCATGGCCTCTGTCCCCGGCAAGGCGGCAAAGACGTCGGGCAGCCGCCCGGCAAAGAGCCGCGCCTTCTCGGCCAGTTGGGTGTCGCGGGCACCGTCCGGTTCGAGCCAGCGCGCCGGATCGAGCGGCTTGAGCCCGATCTGGAACAGGCGCGAGGACCCGTCATAGGGCGTGGGAAGCGTCATGGCCGCAGCTCCGGATCCTGCGCCTCGAGCACGCCGATCACCTTGCGCAGCAGGCCCAGATACGCTGCCCGCTCGTCCGGCGTCAGCTGCTCCAGCGCCAGCGCATTGATGGCGCTGACCACGCGTTCGACAGTCTCCACCTTGCCCAAAGCCAGCGGCGTCAGGCCGATCAGCGCGCTGCGTTTATCCCCGGGGTCTGGGGTTCGCGCTATCATGCCGTCGCGCTGCATGCGGTTGAGGGTCATGGCCATTGTGGGCTGTTCCACCGCGGCGCGGCGCGCCAGTTCCTTTTGCGTCAGTTGGCTCCCGTCGGCCAGCGCGAACAGGACGGGCATGTAGGCGGGGGCAATGCCGGAGGGCGCCAGCTGCCGTTCCAGCTCGCGCGCAAACAGGCGGGCGGCCCAGTTGGTGAGATAGCCGGCGGAGGTTTCGCGGCTGAGGGTCATTTATATAGCTTGCTATCTAAATACATAGTATGCTATCTATATCGGTGCCATCCGGAAGGCGCAACGCAATTCGCAAGGAGCCTGCCATGCCGCTGACCAGCAGTCCAACCCGCTACGGCCCGGTCGCCATCGCCATTCACTGGCTGACCGCCCTGGCCCTGTTCGGCATGCTGTGGAGCGGCCTCTCCGCCGCCGGCAGCACCGATGAAGCCACCCGCCTCATGCTGCTGCGCGGCCATGCCGTGATGGGTATCCTGGTCGGCCTGCTCACCCTGTTCCGCATCGTCTGGTGGCTGGCCGTCGATACCCGCCCCGGCGACCCGGCCGGGACATCAGCGTTCCACGTCTGGGGCGCCCGCATCGTCCATGTCGGGCTCTACGCCGTCGTGCTGGTCATGGTCGCCAGCGGCCTGGGCACCGTGATGCTCAGCGGCGCCAACATGCAGCTGCTGGGCGCGAGCCCCCTGCCCCTGCCCGATTTCGCCGCCGTGCCGCCCATGACGGTGCATGGCCTGCTCTCGCGCGTGCTGATCGGACTGGTCGTCCTGCATGTCCTGGCCGCGCTCTGGCACCAGTTCATCCGCCGCGACCGGCTGCTGGCCCGCATGGGCCTGGGCGCCTAGAGCGTGGCCAGCCGGGAAAAGGCCGATGGCTGCGGCGGATCGGCCAGGGCCGCGGCAATGGCGTCGACGCACTGGGTCGGGGTCATCGCGCCGGTATCCACGCTCAGGTCATAGAGGCCATGGGCATGCACCGCCGTCTGCCAGCGCTGGACCGGCTCCGGCACGCCCGGCCCGGCGGCATAGAGGCTGCCACGCGGATCGGCGTTGCGCCGCCGCATGATCTCCTCGATCGGGCAGAAGACGCCGACGAACAGCACGTCGAGCCCCGTCAGCAGGCGGGCCGAGGCGGGCAGGATGCCCAGGGGCCGCGAATAGGCGTCATGGTGGCCGACATCGACCACCACATCGAACCCGGCCCGGGCATGGGCCGCGACGGTTTGGTAGAGCGCTTCATAGAGCGCCACCACCTGCGGCTCGAGCTCGGGCCGCTCTCCGCCGGGCCGCAGGCCGATGCCGGGCAGGAGGCCGGGCGGCAGGGTGGCGTTCTGCGCATCCACGCCCAGGCTGATCCAGCGGCCGGCAAGCACCTGCTGCATGGCCGCGGCAATGGAGGACTTGCCCGCTCGCGGCACGCCGTTGAGGATGACGATCCGGCCGGTCGCGCCAGGCACCTATTTGGCGGCCTTGGCCATCTCGACCGAATCCATGATGACCCTTCGGGCATCGGCCAGGTTGCCGATGCGGTCGATCTTGGCCCACTTGCCCGGCTCCAGATCCTTGTAGTGGGTGAAGAAGTGCTTGACCCGCTCGAGCTGGATTTCCGGGAAGTCCTCGATATCGACGATATTGTCGTACATGCGGGTCAGCTTGGAGACCGGCACGGCGATGATCTTCTCGTCCTGGCCGCCATCGTCTTCCATGAACAGCACGCCCACCGGCCGGCTGCGCACCACCGCGCCGGGCACCAGCGGCCGCGAATTCATGACGATGACGTCGAGCGGATCGCCGTCGCCGCACAGTGTATGGGGCACGAAGCCGTAATTGCCCGGATAGCGCATCGGGGTATAAAGGAAGCGGTCGACGAACAGGGCGCCCGAAGCCTTGTCGATCTCGTACTTGATCGGCTCGCCGCCCAGGGGCACCTCGATGATGACGTTGAGTTCGTCGGGCGGGTTCTTGCCGGTCGGGATCGCGTCGATGTTCATTTTCAGGTCTCGTTCATCAGGGGGGCGAGAAAGTGGCTGCGTTGTGCCTATCCTCGGTCACAAAGGCAAGCCGGTTTGGCGCAACTCAGCCCCGCCCGGGGGTGCAATCCAGTCTTGGAGCTCGAAGATGCGTGTATTTCTGATTGCCGGCGCGCTGCTGGGCCTGGCGGCGGGTCCCGCCCATGCCGAGTTCACCAGCGCCTATACCGACCTCGACCTCGACCAGTGCCTGGTGCTGGAGGCCGATGATTTCGGCGCCAGCTGGTCCTGCCCGGGCTACAAGGGTTATCCCCTCTTGGTGATGGAGGGCGATCTGCGCTTTGCACTGGCCTATGGCTTCAACGTCGATGCCGAGCCGGTCTCATTCCAGACCCTGCCGCCCTTCAACTATCTGGGCGCCAAGCTCGAATGGCGGCTGAGCAACGATCTGGGCCGCTGGATGCCGGTCGCCACCATCGTGCGCTACCACACCGCCAATATCGAGACTGGCGAGGATGAGGGCCAGGTGCTGGTGGTCACCCAGGTGATGGAAGGCAATACCTGCCAC
>CAMLOA010000293.1 GCA_946481445.1 uncultured Devosia sp.
GACCAAGGCGGGTTCGAAGCCGTACATCTCGTCGGGGGCCAGCGGGCCGAGCTTCGCAAAGGTGCGGTCGAACAGCGGCTGGCCAAATTCATCGGCAAGGTCGCAGTACGTGAGTTTCTTGAGCGCGAAGAACATTCGAACCTGTCTATCAAGCTCCGCAGCGTTTTTCCTTCGGAGATCACGCGGCAGGGCATTGATGGCGTTGATTGCCGGGGAGATCGTAACGCCCGCTCCGGTCGACTCGCCAAAGAGAAACAGATCGCCAAAGGCGGATCGCGCTATGACGTGAAAAGCATCAATCTGCTCCAATGGGCAGCCTTCTAGCCATTCATCTGCCAAGTCCTCGTACTCTTGCGGATCAACAGTCCAGAATAGGCCGTTGGCATATCCGCACCAACCCTCTGATTCCCAGTAGGTCAGCAACTGGTCGGGAAGTTTTCCCTTCCAATGATTGTTGGCTGACGCAGGGGTTTCAATGCGATATGTTGCTTCGCCGAATTTGCTAATGAAGTAATCGAAATCTTCATCTCTCATCGCAGGCCCTTTCCGCGGCAAGGTTCAAGTTTGACGTTCATTTTCTCATGGCCCCTACCATTCTTAATCGCCTCGTCTGCGGCCTTGTCCATGCTTGCAACGCGACCTTGCTGATTCCAACTGGCCCCAATCGATGAGTTTACGTCGGCTCGGCCAATGTTCTTCGGATCGGGTTGGTGCCAACCACCAGCCACCATGTCGGGTTCATGCAAAGCGACAAGCGGTCCCATCAACTCCTTGGCTCTCCTCGCCGCTTCCGCTTCGGCCTTTGGTGCACTCATGCCGCCCGACATGAGACTTCTGGCAAGGCTTTCTTCTAGGGTGGCACTTGACTTAATGCGGTAAGCTGCCTGGGCCGCATCAGCAACTGGATTTCGTTTGGCCTTCTCGAAGGCATCCCGCGCGGCCTTGAACTGTTGTGCGGTCAGGTTGTTGATCTCATCCTGCTGCCGCTTCAACTGCTCTGTCATTTCCTTGAGGTAGGCCTTCTTTTCCTCTTGGCTCAATTTTTTGAACTTCTTCCCGTCGAAGGGGTGGAAACAAGGCACCTTCGTCTCGGCTCGCACCACCACGCCGTCCTTACCACCGCCCTTCTTGCCGCCGCCGGCTGTATCGGCAGCGTTCTCTGCGTCCTTGGCGCCTTCTCCGGCCTTCGTGCCATCCTTCGCCAACTCCGAGCCCTTGGTGGTGTCCTTTGCCGCCTGGGCACCCTTGGCTGCGTCCTTGGCTGCTTCCGCGCCCTTGGCCACGTCCTTTGCCGCTTCGGCCGCCTTGGCCGCCTTCTTGGCGGTCAAGGCCGCATGGGCAGGTTTCAGCACCCCTTTCAGGAGGGGCACTTCGCTGCCCGCGGCAAGCACCGCCATTGCCGCGTGGCCGGCGGAGCCGAGGTAATCGCCGGACTTGGCTGCACCCCAAGCCTTGCCGCCGTCTTGCCAGCCATCCACAAAGCCTGCCCCGGGCGCAATCGCGCCCCCCACCTCCCGCACCATCTTGCTGCCCGGCTTGTTATAGAGGACCTGCCGCTCGGCTTCGTCCACCAAGTCTCGCGCGCGGGACTTCAGCGTCGACGCCTCGGTCCAGGTCGCCGTGTCGCCTCCGCCCTTCATGACCGCCTGTGTCGCGGCCTTCTCATGCTCGGCCGTGTCGGTCACCAGCTGCTTGACCTTCTCCTGCACCGCGGCGGCCTGCTCGGGCGTCTTGCCGTTCGGGTTGTCGTGCAGTTCCTGGCTGGTCTCCTTCAGCCGCTCGCGCAGGTCCTTGCCGGCTTCCTTGCTGCCCCACTGCGGCTTCGGCCCCAGTTTCAGGGTCTTCAACTGGCCGGTGGTGTTGAAGGTGTCGCCGCCATTGCAATTCATGCCCACGGGGTCGTCGTGGCGCGCGCAGGGCTTGCCGTTGACGAACACCGTGGACGAGCCCTGCAGCACGATGGTGTGCCCGCGCGAGGTGCCGCTGACGATGCCCGATCCGGCATCGCCGGCCACGCTGTTGACGCGCGTGGTCTGCGTCAGCACCGGGTTGCCGCGGGCATGCACGTTGGCGCTGGGGTCGCGCGCCTTGTCCAGCGTGTCGGTGATGTCGAAGGGGACGATCGAATTGCCGACGCGGCACATGTCCGGCGGCCCGTTCACCGCGACGAACGCGGCTTCCTTGTCGGCGATGTGCTTCTCAGCCATGGGCCATCGCCTCCTGCGCCGCCGCCACCAGCGCATGGGCAGGCGATGCCGCGATGCCCAGCGATCGGAAGTACTCCCGCTTCCAGTGCGGCCAGCTGGTGGCGCAGGCCGTGGTGCCGCCGTCCTGCGGCACGGCCAGGCGCCAGGTCAGGTGCACGACTTCTTCGTCCGTGTCCACCAGCACCGTGTCCAGGTTCATCGGCACGTCGAACTCGAAACCGCCGGGCCGGTGGAACTCGGCGATCGGAAAGCCGCCGGGCAAGGTCATCGAGACCACGGGTTCGCGGCCCGGCCACAGGCCCATCAAGGCCAGTCGCTCGCCGGGGCGGGGGAAGGGAACCTGCAGCGGCTGCGGGGCGCCGTTGTAGAAGCGCGTGTCGAAGTCGTCGGCCAGCCAACGGTGCCCCTCGTCCAGCCAGCGCTGGTCGTAGGTGCCCGCGTGGGCCAGCCGTGCCGGCCACCAGCGGCTCAGCGGCGACAAGCCGAGCACCGGGTACCTGCGGTTGAATTCCGCATACGGCCGGTCCAGCAGTTCGAACTGCGGCGCCGCGTAGTCCTGGTCCGCGCGCATCGCCCGCGGGCTGTACCAACCCACGCCGACGGGGTTGTCGGGCCACGGTACGGCCTTGCTGTTCTGACCCAGGCCCGGGTCGCCGCCGAAGGCCAGGCCGTAGTCCAGCGCGACCTGCCTGGCCGCTTGCGGCTCGTCCAGCCGCCACTTCCAGCGCAGCTTGCGCCAACGGCGCGGGCCGGTCACCGCCATGGTGTGCCGGCGTGCGCCGAGCTGGACACCACAGAGCCAGCGTGCCGTGGGCTCGCCACGGGGGGCATGGGCATGTCCGGCCACGATCACATCGCACCGGGGTTTGGTCCACACCAGGTCGCTCTCGTGCCGCAGGGCGCTGCGCAGCGGGTCGGCGCCATGGTACGTATCAGCCAAACTGAGCGTGTGCCCGCCTTCGACCAGCTGCAGGGTGCCCTGCGCATCGGGACGGAAGGCGCCGCGCAGCACCACCACGTCCCAGCCGTGGCCACGCGGGCCGAACTTGCGGTACGTCAGGCCCGCCAGGGGCGTGATGTTGATGAGTTCCATCGGACAGCCCCGCGCGTCAGTTCAGGTCGATGCGCTCGCTGTCCACATCCACGTGCTCGCTGCCGTTGATGAGGACCTTCTTGCCCTTGATCTCGATGGTGCCGTCGGACTTCATCGTGAAGCTCGCGCCACCCACGGTGATGCTCAGCTCGTCACCCGCAGTGATGCTGTAGCTCTTGCCGACGTTGGTGCTCTTCATCATGCCGACCACGGTGACCATGGCGGCGCCGACGTTCAGGCTGTAGCCCAGGCCCACGTTCTCCATGCGGCCCATGCCGACGTTCTGCATGTAGGCCATGCCGATGCTCTCGGTCTTGGTCTTGCCCACCTTGATGGACCAGCCCCGGCCGATCTGGTCGGATTCGTTCTTCGCGACCGACTTGCTGCGGCTGCTGCCGATGGCGATGCTCTGGTTCTGGCCGATGCGGACCGATTCGTTCAGGTCCACCGTTTCCGTGCGGTTCTGGTGGATGGCAATCGTCTCGTTCTTGTCGACGGTCTCCGTGCGGTTGCCGTGGATGCCGATGGTCTCGTCGAGATCCACCGTCTCCGTGCGGTTCTTGTGGATGGTGATCGTCTCGTCGAGGTCGACCGTTTCGGTGCGGTTGGAGTGGATGGTGATGGTCTCGTCGCCATCCTCCTCCTCCGTGCGCCAGCCGTGGACGGTGATCTTCTCGTTGCGGTCGA
>CAMLOA010000294.1 GCA_946481445.1 uncultured Devosia sp.
CATCTCGACGACGGCACCGCGCATGGCTAGATTCAGCGCGCAGCCATGGAGGGGAAACATGCGCGGTATCCTTGTTGTCGTCCTGACTGCCGGCCTCGCCACGCCGGCCTTCGCGGCCGCCTTGCCGGACGGCGTCTACCGCTGCCAGATGTATTCGGGCACCATGATGATGCATCTGGGCGATATAGCCATCGCCGGCAACAGCTATCGGGGCCCGGCCTATGACGGGCAATATGAAGGCAGCTACACCTACGAGCGCACCAAGAAGGGCACCATCAACTGGGGTGGGCCGCTGGGCGGCTTCGACCTCGATGGCAACACCGTGGTCGCCACCGTAGTCACCGGCAGCGGAGACACCATCGGCTTCGACGTCACCATCGAGCTCGAAAGCGGCAACTTCTCCACCGTGAGCTGCAGCCCGGAATAGGCCGCCCCACCTAGGCCGAGAAGCTGACGGTGACGCCCTTCTTGCGGAAATAGGCCTGCATCAGCTTGCGGCCCTGGCGGTTGGACTGGGCAAGCTTGCCCGGCTCGAACACCGCCTCCTTGACCCCTTCGCGGGCCATGGCGGCCTTGAGCGCGGCAATGTGAACGTCGAGGTCCGCATTGTCGGCCTTGATCGAGGTGTAGATGTTGTCGATGGCCTGGGCCAGGGTCAGGTCGCTCATGGGTGCATCCTCAGTCGTGCTGGCTCCTGACTAGCGATTTTTTTGGGCAGAGCAAGGCGCGAGGTGGCTTGCGGCGGCACGGATAGGCCGTAAAAGTTGACCATCCGATCAAAAAGCAAGCACCCATGGCCGCAATCCTGCAGATCAAGCCGATAACCGACGTCCCCGCCGACCGCAGGGAGAGCGCCAATCCGCGCGACCCGGCCTTCTACCAGGACCCCTATGCCTTCTATGACCGGCTGCATGCCGGCCACCAGACCTTCTTCTGGGAGGAATACGGCCATTGGTGCTTCGCCGGCTTCAAGGAGGTGAGCGCCCTGCTCCGCGACAAAAGATTCGGGCGGGAAATCCTGCATGTGGCCAGCCGCGAGGAGATCGGCCTGCCCGAGCCCAAGCCGCACACGGCCGATTTCGACCTGACGGAAAAATACTCCCTGCTCAACCTCGAGCCGCCCGCGCATACGCGCCTGCGCACGCTGGTGAACCGGGCCTTCGTCTCCCGCCATGTGGAGCAGCTGCGGCCGCGCATCGTCCGGCTGGCCAACGAGATGGTCGATGGCTTCGAGGGAGAGGACAGCGTCGACCTCATCAAGGCCTTCGCCGCCCCCATTCCGGCCATCGTCATCGCCGAAATGATCGGCCTGCCGGCCGAAAGCGCGCCCAGGCTGCTGGCCTGGTCGAACCGGATGGTGGCCATGTACATGTTCGGGGTGAGCCATGAAACCGAGCTGGATGCCAATGCGGCGGCAGCCGACTTCATGGACTATCTGCGGGAGGCCATAGCGGACCGGCGCAAGGCACCACGCGAGGACCTGCTCAGCCACATGCTGACCTCGGACCGGAATGGCGACGTGCTGAGCGACGACGAGGTGATGTCCACGGCGATCCTGCTGCTCAATGCCGGCCACGAGGCGACCGTTCACACCACAGGCAACGGGGTCAAGTCGATCCTAGAAAGCGGTATCGATCCGGTTACGCTTTTTTCGACGCCCGAGCAGACCGAGGCGACCGCCGAGGAATGCCTGCGCTTCGACGCGCCGCTGCACCTGTTCACCCGCTACGCGCTGGAAGACATGGAGTATGACGGCATCCATCTGCGCAAGGGCGACGTGGTGGGGCTGATGCTGGGCGCCGCCAATCGCGACCCCAAGCGGTTTGCCCATGCCAACACATTCGACCCATTCCGGACCGACGGCGCCAATGTGAGCTTCGGGGCCGGCATCCATTTCTGCATCGGGGCGCCGCTGGCCCGGATCGAACTGCAGGTGGCGTTCAGCGAACTGTTCCGCCGGCTGCCGAAGCTGAGGCTGGCCGAGGAGCCAAGGTACAACAATGTGTACCACTTCCATGGGCTGGAGCGGCTGATGGTCAGCTGGTAGCGGCCGCTAGAGGCTCGCAATCACGCCCGGCACCAGATGTGGCAGGTCCTCGCTGATAAGGCCAGGACCGCCGAAACGGTTTGCGGCCTCCGCATGCAGCCACACGGCGGCGCAAGCGGCCTGCCAGCCGGGCATGCCCTGCGCCATCAACCCGGCCACCATGCCCGCCAGCACGTCGCCGGCTCCGGCCGTGCCCAGCCAGGCCGGTGCATTGGCATTGATGGCGGCGCGGCCATCGGGGCTGGCGATCACGGTATCGCTCCCCTTGAGCACGACAATGGCGCCGGAATGGGCCGCAGCGGCGCGGGCCCGATCGAGCTTGCCGCCGGGAACATCGCCAAACAGCCGCGCGAACTCCCCCTCATGCGGAGTCATGACCACGGGCCGCGAGGGATTGGCCTTGATGGCCTCGAACAGCGCGGTGGCCCGCCCGGTAAAGCTGGTCAGCGCATCGGCGTCGAGGACCGTTGCCGCGCCGGAAGCGAGCACGGCAAGCACGCTGTCATGGGTCGCGTCCCCGACCCCCGCCGCTGGTCCGATGACCACAGCGTTCATGCGCTTGTCTTCGAGCAGAGCGGACAGTTCAGCCGTGTTCTCGGACGGCTTGAGCATTGTGGCCGTAACATGGGCGGCATGAACCAGCAGGGCTGCCTCCGAGCCGGTCAGCGACACCACGCCCGTCCCCACCCTGAAGGCTCCCATGGCGGCAAGGCGGGCTGCGCCGGTCTGCAGCGGGCCGCCCGAGACCACGAGGCAATGGCCCCGGTCGAACTTGTTTCCGTCGCTGGGCATCGTGGGAAGTTGCCACAGGCTCGGCGTGTTCTGCCAGGCCCGCGCCCCGATGGTGGCGAGGACCGATTCGGGCAGGCCGATATCGGCCAGCACCACCTCGCCGCAGCGCTCCCGGCCGGGATGGAGCAGGTGGCCCGGCTTGAGGCGGAAGAAGGTGACCGTCATGTCGGCGATCATGGCGGCACCGCGAATGGCACCCGTCGCCCCATCCAGTCCGCTGGGCACGTCGATGCTGACGACGGGGCGCGTGCTGGCATTGACGGCTTCGATCAGGCGCAGCATCTCGCCCTCGACGTCGCGGTCCAGCCCGGCGCCGAGCAGGGCATCGACGATCAGGTCGGCGTCCTCGATATCCTTCTCGGTCGGTGGGGCGATGCGCCCGGTCCATTGTCCCGCCACGATCGCCGCGTCGCCCTTGAGCGCCTCGCGCTCGCCGACGAGGCGCAGCTGCACGGGCCAGCCGCGCTGCTTGAGCAGGCGGGCGGCCACGAAACCGTCGCCGCCATTGTTGCCCGGGCCGCAGAGCACCAGCACGGAACGCTGGTAGTAGCGCTCGATGATCGCCTCCGCCACGGCCTTTCCCGCCGTTTCCATCAGCTTGAGCGACTTGATGCCCGCCTGCACGGCCAGACGGTCGGCCTCGGCCATTTCGAGCGGAGCGAGCAGGATTTCGGCGGTGGTGGTCATGGGTGGTCCCGGCGATTGGAGGCGAGACCTGTCTGTAGCGTGATTTTGTCCAAACCGCGATGTCATCCCGGCGCAGGCCGGGATCCAGGATCGCCCGGTACGAGGCGTGGTGGGGTTCCCGATATGGGTTCCGGCCTGCGCCGGAATGACACGGTGGATTTGGACAGGATACTGGCAGGGCAAAACAAAAAAGCCGCCCGTTTCGGGGCGGCTTTCAATCTCGGGCAGAACCACACTTAGTGGTGGTGTTCTTCCGGAACTTCGTCTTCGTCGGCCTGGATCAGCTTGGCCAGCTCTTCGCGGCTCATCTTCTTTTCGGTGATCTCGCCCTGCTCCGCGACAAAGTCCACGACCTTGTTCTCGAACACGGGGGCGCGCAGGCCGGCCAGCGCCTGGGGATTCTTGCGGTAGTAGTCGTAGACCTGCTGTTCCTGGCCGGGGAAGCGGCGCACTTCGGCGA
>CAMLOA010000295.1 GCA_946481445.1 uncultured Devosia sp.
TGGCGCGCACCAGGCCGCCATAGAACAGGGCCAGGCCCGGAATGGTCATGACGATCACGACCATGGTGGACACCAGCATCCAGGCGACGTCGCCCTTGTCGACGACGGCGGCCGCTTCTTCCACGACTTCGGCAACGGCTTCGGCAGCCGGAGCGGCTTCCTGTGCAAAGGCTGGCAGCGCCAGCAGGAGGGAGGCCAGAGCGGCGCCTCCGAGTAGCTTGTTCATCTTCATCTTGTTGTTCTCCCGATGACGCTTAGAGAGCAGCCGCGCCGGTTTCGCCGGTGCGGATACGGGTGACGGCGAGCAGGTCGAGCACGAAAATCTTGCCATCGCCGATGCGGCCGGTCTGGGCGCTGTCGCGGATGGCGGTGCTCACGGCGTCGGCGAGCGCGTCATCGACGGCAATCTCGACCTTCAGCTTGGGCAGGAAGTGCACGGCATATTCCGTGCCGCGGTAGATTTCCGAATGCCCCTTCTGGCGGCCATACCCCTTCACTTCGGTGACGGTCATGCCGTGCACGTCGAGTGAATTGAGAGCCTGGCGAACCTCTTCGAGGCGTGATGGCTTGATAATTGCGATCACCAGTTTCATGTGAGCCCCTTTTGCAACTTGGCGGCGGTCTGGAATGGCCAACTAGACTCAAGCGCCGTGCCAAGTCGCCCAGGGCAGCAAAAATGCCACAATTTCAACACGTTATGATTTCGGTAAGATATCGGACCCGTTCGATGCCTCACAGATGCACATGGATTGTGCAAAATTGGCGCATTCTGCCTACTTTTGCGGCATGACCCGCGTCACTTGGCCTGCTTGCACAAGCGAGCGGCAGAGGTGCAAATGCGGCAGCCAGGGAGAACAGCATGATGGCGAGCGAGCGGTATGACATTCTCATCGTGGGCGGCGGTCATGTCGGGCTGGCTCTGGCGCTGGCGCTGACGCAATCGGCCCGGGGCATCCGCGTGGGCCTGGTCGATCGCCGGCCCCTGGCCGTGCCGCGCGACAATCGTGCCTCCGCCATAGCCGCAGGCGTGCGCCGCGTGTTCGAGGCCCTGGGCGTTTGGGAGCGCATGGCAGGCGAGTCCCAGGCCATCACGGCCATGCGGATCACCGATTCGGGCGCGGGCGACCTGTCCCGTCCCCGGTTTCTGACCTTTGATGGTGATGTTGCGCCGGGAGAGGCCTTTGCCCACATGGTCCCCAACCGGGTGAGCGGGGCTGTCCTGCTCGCCGCGGTCGAGCTCGCGGTCGAGATCATCGCCCCGGCCGAAATCACGGCCTATGCCCAGGAGGCGGGCGAGGCCAGGCTCACGCTAGCCGACGGACGCAGCCTCGCCGCCCCGCTGGTCGTGGCCGCCGATGGCGCGCAGTCCGCCCTGCGCGGCATGGCCGGGATAGGCGTGATCGCGCATGACTATGGCCAGACGGGCCTGGTGACCACCATCGGCCACCAGTTGCCGCATGAGGGCGTGGCCTGGGAGCACTTCCGGCCGGTGGGTCCCTTTGCCAGCCTGCCCTTGCCCGGCAACCGGTCCTCCCTGGTCTGGACCGAGCGGAGCGAGGACGCGCCGCGCTATCTGGGCCTGGACCACGCCGACCTGGCCCTTGCCATCGAGGCGGCCATGGGTTCGACCCTTGGCACCGTCGTCGTCGAGGAGAAGCTGATGGGCTTTCCGCTGCGCCTGCAGATCGCACGCGACTTCGTCGCCCCACGCCTTGCCCTGGTGGGTGACGCCGCCCATGTGGTCCACCCCATTGCCGGCCAGGGGCTCAATCTGGGCCTCAAGGATGTCGCGGCGCTGGCGGAGGTCGCCGTCGATGCGCTGCGGCTCGGCCTCGATCCCGGTGCCGACGATGTGCTCCAGCGCTACCAGAGCTGGCGCCGGCTCGATACGGCCAGCATGGCGGCCATGACCGACGGGCTCAATCGTCTGTTTTCCAATGACATTGCGCCGGTGCGCGCGCTGCGCGATTTCGGTCTCGGCCTTGTCGATCGCGCCGGCCCGGTCAAGGCGGCGCTGATCCGCACAGCTTCCGGCGTGTCGGCCAGCGGGCCGAAGCTGCTCGGCGGCCTGCCGATCTGAGCCATGCCGTCCTTCGAGTCCAGCGCCATCGCCCGGGCCGAATATGACGCGGACGAGCGCGTGCTGTTGATCTGGTTCCGCGACGACGGAGCGCCCTATGCCTATCGCGATGTGCCCGAGGACATCTTCCACGCCCTCTGCGACGCATCATCCAAGGGCCGCTTCCACCGGGAGCATATTCTGGACATGTTCGAATACAGCCCGCCTGGCCAGTAGCGCATCTGAGGCCACTGGCGCCCCGCAGCCGAGCCCAGCCTTCCAGCTGTGGATATCAATCCCCATCCTTGAGTTCAGGCATCTGGCGCAGGGTTTCCGGGTCGATGGGGCGGGCCTCGTCGAGGCTGAGCAGCGGCACGCCCCTGAGGATGGGAAAGGCGAGCCGGGCGGCGACCGAAATCAGTTCGCTCCTGTCGGCCGACAGGGTCAGGCGCGTCTTGGTCAGCGGGCAGACCAGGAGTTCGAGCGTCCTGACGTCGAAGACATGCCGCGGGTCGGGCGCGGGCTCGGCCATCAGTTGAGCGGGGCGGCGCCGCCGCTGCCGCGGGCCATCTCATATTCGGTGAAGGCGATCAGCGTCTCCGCGCGCTGCTCCAGGGAGGCTGCCTCGAGCAATTGCTGCTTCTCGGCCGGGCCATAGGGACTGACCATGCAGCAGAAATTGACGAGGTCCGCCGTCCCGGTGCGCTCGATCTCTTCCCAATTGAGCTCGATGCTGGCGAATTCGGCATAGTCGCGCATCATCTTGACGAAGCGCTCGCGGTCCACGGCCTCCTCGCCGAAATCGCGGGTGAAGTCATGCGCGAATTCGCCGCCGTCGATCAGTCCCTGCCGGTAGGGGGTCATCACGGTCAGTTCATGGACGAGGCGGAAGCGGGTCACGCCCTCCAGGATGATGAAATAGCGGCCCTCGCCGCTCTCCTCGAAATGGGTCACGCGCCCCAGGCACCCGATCGACTCGAGGGCGCTCTTGCCGCGCGGACTCTCCTCGGACGTGTCCTCGGGCTGGATGAGGCCGATCAACCGGTCGCCGCGCAGGGCGGCATCGACCATTTCGATATAGCGCGGCTCGAAGATATTGAGGGGCCGGTGCGAGAAGGGCAGCAGCAGGGCGCCGCTCAGGGGAAACAGAGGCACCGATTTGGGCAGGTCGGCGGGCGATTGCGGGCGCTTGGGCAAGGCGGCGGCCTCCTCACGAAAACAGCGCTGCCGAAAGCAGCCGCCGCCCCTTGGTGGTGGCCGGGTCCTTGGGGCCCCAGGCCTCGAAGAATTCGAGCAGCTTCTTGCGCGCGCCGTCCTCGTTCCAGGTGCGGTCCCGCTTGAAGATGGCGACGAGGGCTTCCGCCGCCTCGAGCCGCTTGCCCTCCGCATTGAGCGCGAGGGCCAGGTCGAACCGGGACTGGTGATCGTCGGGATTGGCGGCGACGGCCGCTTCCAGTGCCGCGGTCTCGTTGAGATTGGCGGCTTCGCCCAGCAGGCGGATGGAATTGGCCAGACTGGTATAGGCGTCGCCCTTGCGCTCTGCCTCGGGCACCATTTCGAGCGTGGCCCTGGCCTGCTCGGTTTCGCCTGCGGCCAGATAGACGCGGGTAAGGCCGATCAGCGAAGCGGCATGATCGGGCTGGTGCTGCAGCACCATGCCGAAAATCTGCGCGGCACGACCGAGATCGCCCGCGCCCAGAGCTTCCTCGGCGGCGGCGACGGCTTCGGCGATCTGGGCCTCCATCGAGCCTTCGGCCGGCTGCGGCGTTGGGCCTGCGGCTATGACGCGATCGGCGAAGCGACGCACTTCGCCCTCGGGCATGGCCCCCATGAAGCCATCGACCGGGCGGCCGCCGGCAAAGGCGAAGACGGCCGGAATGGACTGCACGCCGAGCTGGCCGGCGATCTGCGGATGCTCGTCGA
>CAMLOA010000296.1 GCA_946481445.1 uncultured Devosia sp.
CTGGTGGCGCTGCCCCTGTTCGCGCGCAACGCCTGGGCGCTCACGGCTATTAGGCTGGGCGAAGACAAGGCGGCCAGCTTCGGCGTCAATGTCCGCCGCATCAGGCTCGAGACAATGCTGGTCATCTCGCTGCTCGCCTCCGTGCCGGTCAGCTTCGTGGGTACGATCGGCTTTGTCGGCCTGGTCGGGCCACACATGGCCCGCATGATTCTCGGCGAAGACCAGCGCTTCTTCCTGCCCGGATCGGTGCTGGCCGGGGCCTTGCTGCTGTCGATCACCTCGATCGTCTCGAAATCGATCATACCAGGCGTGGTCTTTCCCATTGGGATCATCACCGCCCTGGTCGGCGTGCCCTTCTTCATCTCGCTCATCCTCTCCAATGTGAGGCGCTCGTGGTAAGCCTTCAGCTCAATGATCTTGGTGCCCTCTATGGCCGCAAACTCGCGGTAAGCGGTGTCACCACCCCCGCACTGCAATCCGGCGAGATCGTCGCCGTCATCGGCCCCAATGCGGCAGGCAAGTCGACCCTGTTCAAGCGCATTGCAGGCCTGGTTCCGGGCCCTGGAGCGGTTTCGCTGGCCGGCAGCAGCAAGGGCAGGAAGGCCATCAGCTATATGCCGCAGGATACCGCGTCCAACGCGGTGCTGACCGTCTACGAATCGATCCTGATGGCCCGCAAGCAGGGCAGCCGCTGGTCGGTCGGGGAGGCAGACCTGCGCTTCATCGACCATGTGATGGACGTGCTCAGGATCGGCTCCATCGCCTTCCGCGACCTGGGCGCCCTCAGTGGCGGACAGCGGCAGCTGGTGTCCGTCGCCCAGGCCCTGGTGCGCGAACCCGACGTCATGTTGATGGACGAGCCGACCAGCGCACTCGACCTGCATCGGCAGGTGGAAGTGCTCGCCTTCATGCAGGAACAGGCCCGGCAGAAGGGCATGATCGTGCTGATCGCCATCCACGATCTCAACCAGGCCCTGCGCTTCTCCGACAGGGTCCTGCTGATCGCCAATGGCCGGATGCAGGTCTTCGGGTCGCCGCTCGAGGTCATCAACCCCACCATGCTCAGGAGCGTCTATGGCGTCGAAGCGCGCATCGAGCAGTGCTCACGCCAGGTCAATCACGTCATTGTGGATGGCGTGGCCGCGTGACGCATTTCCCGGCCCGCGTAAACCATAGCGCCGGATAGGCCCGGACTCACTGCCCATGCTGCGTTAAGGTTTCGTCAACCATAGCGCAGGAGGCAGCCATTCGCGTTCCATCCGTCGGCATCACGCTCGCAGAGCGCCGGGACCTGCGCGAGATCGTGCGCGAAGGCTATGCACGGGCCGAGCGCATGCTGGCCGGCTATCGCGACCCGCCGGGACCGCTCGAGACGCTGCTCGCGCAGTGCGACCGCCTGGTGGCAGACCTGCGGGCATGGGTCCGCTTCTAGGGCTCGGAATGGGGCCGGGGCGGGTGCACCAGGGTCACCAGCACCACCGAGATCAGCATCAGCAGGTACCATGAGCCGAGCTTTGCCCAGCTGACCATGGCCCAGCCATCGGCCTGCTCCGGATAGATCCAGGCGCGGCTCCAGGTGCCGATATTCTCGGCGATCCAGATGAAGAGGGCGACCAGCAGAAAAGCCAGCAGCATGGGCATGCGGTGGCGGAAGCGGAACACGCGATAGTGCATCGTGCTGCGCCAGTAGAGCAGGGCGAGAATCGCGAACAGCAGCCAGCGCATGTCCGCGACGAAGTGATGCGAGAAGAAGTTGATATAGATGGCCAGCGCCAGCAGCACCGTCATCCATACCGGTGGATAGCGGGTGAAGGTGATGTCGAATATGCGCTGGATGCGGGCCATGTAGGAGCCGACGCAGGCATACATGAAGCCTGAGAAGAGCGGTACGCCGCCAATGCGGAATATGGCGTCCTCGGGGTAGATCCATGAGCCCGCCGCCGTCTTGAACAACTCCATGCCGGTTCCCACGATGTGGAAGATGAGGATCACCTTGGCTTCCTCGAGCGTTTCCAGCCGGCCCGCCAGCATGGCGATCTGGATGGCCAGCGCCATGAGGAACCAGAAGTCGTAGCGGTTGACCCCCAGCTCGGGCCACCACAGGCGCGTGAGCAGGATCATGCCCAGCATCAGCCCGCCGAACAGGCACGCCCAGCCCTGCTTGAGCCCGAAGACAATGAACTCGATCAGTCCATCGGCCAGCCGGCCGCGCGGCAGGCGCGACAGGACGTGATGCGCAGCCGCGTCTATGCGCGCTTCGACACTGGTGAATTGTCCCAACCGTCCCGCCCTTGCTCCCTCGGCCCGGCATGGTTATGCCCTTTGGATAGTTTCCGAATTGTGGCGCTGCTTCGCGTCCGGAGGAGAGCCCGTTCATGGCCAAGCGCCGCCCGACATCCCTGCGCACTTCGGTTGAGGATATCGCCGCCTCCAAGCGCGCGCCGCAAACCCCCCAGACCCAATCGTCCGCGTTCAGGCTGGCCTTTGCCGACGACGAGTTCATGACCTCGGAGGACACGCGGGGCATCCGCTTCCAGCTCGAATACCTCAAGCCCGAATTCCGCATGCGCGAACGGGGAATCAACTCGACCATCGTGCTGTTTGGCGGCGCGCGCATTCCGGCGCCCGGCAAGCCGGCCTGGGCCGCCAAGAACGAGATCCAGAAACGGAACCTCGAAGCCGCCTCGCCCTATTACGAGGAGGCGCGCCGCTTTGCCCAGCTCGCCTCGATGACCTCCAAGGCGCTCGACTTCAAAGACTATGTGGTGGTGACCGGTGGCGGGCCAGGCGTCATGGAGGCCGGCAATCGCGGTGCCGCCGATGTGGGCGCGCCCTCGATCGGGCTCAACATCGTGCTGCCCCATGAACAGGCGCCTAATCTCTACGTGACGCCGGAGCTGAGCTTCAACTTCCACTATTTCGCCACCCGCAAGATCCACTTCCTGCTGCGGGCCAAGGCGGTGGCCGTGTTCCCGGGCGGGTTCGGGACGCTGGACGAATTCTTCGAGACGCTGACGCTGATCCAGACCGGCCGCATGGCGCGGGTGCCCCTGCTGCTGTTCGGCGCCGAATTCTGGGGCAAGGTCATCAACTTCCAGGCCCTGGCCGAGGCCGGCACCATCGCCCCGACGGACCCTGACCTGTTCACCGTGGTCGATACGGCCGAGGAGGGCTGGAACGTCATCCGCCAGTTCTACAACCTGCCCGAGATCGACGAGGTGCTCCGAGGGGACTGATCCTGGCATCGCTGCCTTTCGCCGGCCGCCATTGCATCGATTGCAAAGCCAGTGTCACATTTGGCGGGTAGGCAGCGCGCAGGGGCGAATCGGGGGCAGGTTTGGAACAGTTCGATATCGTGGTGATCGGCAGCGGTCCCGCCGGTCGCCGCGCAGCAGTGCAGGCGGCCAAGCTGGGCCGCTCGGTCCTGGTGATCGAGAATCGCCTGCGTCTGGGTGGCGTCTCGGTTCATACCGGCACCATCCCGTCCAAGACGCTGCGGGAGACGGTGCTGAACCTCTCCGGCTGGCGTGAGCGCGGTTTCTACGGCCTCTCCTATCGCGTCAAGAAGGATATCGAAGGCAAGGATCTCGGCGCCCGCCTGCGCATGACGCTCGACCACGAGATCGAGGTGCTGGAACACCAGTTCGCCCGCAATGGCGTGCGCACATTGGGGGGCGTTGCGCGCTTCGCCGATGCCAACCACCTGGCTGTGCGGACGGCCGATGGCGACGAGACCACGGTCGGCTTCGAGCATGCAGTGATTGCCGTGGGCACCACGCCCTACCGGCCATCCAATGTGCCGTTCAACGACCATTCCGTGCTCGATAGCGACAGCCTGGTCTCCGAGCCGCGCGTGCCGCGCAGTCTCACTGTGGTAGGCGCCGGCGTCATCGGCATCGAATATGCCACCATCTTCTCGGCGCTCGACGTGCCCGTCACCATCGTCGAGCCCCGCGAG
>CAMLOA010000297.1 GCA_946481445.1 uncultured Devosia sp.
CGCAGGCCATCTGCATGCCGAAGCAGATGCCGAAATAGGGGACGTCCTTGACCCGCGCAAAGCGGGCCGCCTCGATCTTGCCGGCCGAGCCGCGTTCGCCGAAGCCGCCGGGCACCAGGATGCCGTGTACGTGCTCGAGATAGGGCGCAGGGTCGTCGCGCTCGAACACTTCCGAATCAATCCACTGCAGGTTGACCTTGACCTTGTTGGCAATCCCGCCATGGGTCAGGGCTTCCGACAATGATTTGTAGGCGTCCTTGAGGCCGGTATACTTGCCCACGATGGCGATGTTGACCTCGCCCTCGGGGTTGTGCAGGCGGGCCGATACCTCTTCCCAGGCGGACAGGTCCGGGGCCGGGGCATCGGAAATGCCGAAGGCGGCGAGGATTTCGCGATCCAGGCCTTCCTTGTGATAAGCCAGCGGCACGTCGTAGATGGAGGCGACATCCAGCCCCTGGATCACGGCGCTTTCGCGCACGTTGCAGAACAGGCTCAGCTTCTTCTTTTCCCCCTCGGGGATCGGACGATCACACCGCACCAGCAACACGTCGGGGGCGATGCCGATGGAGCGCAGCTCCTTGACCGAGTGCTGGGTCGGCTTGGTCTTGAGCTCGCCGGCCGACGGGATATAGGGCATCAGCGTCAGGTGAAGGTAGCAGGCGTGGTTGCGCGGCAGGTCATTGCCGAGCTGGCGGATCGCCTCGAAGAACGGCAGGCCTTCGATGTCGCCGACCGTGCCGCCGATCTCCACCAGAACGAAGTCGAAATCCTCGTTACCCTCAAGCACGAAATTCTTGATGGCGTCGGTCACATGCGGAATGACCTGCACCGTGGCGCCGAGGAACTCCCCCTTGCGCTCCTTGGCCAGCAGATCGGAATAAATCCGGCCCGTGGTGATGTTGTCGCGCTTGTTTGCCGCGCGGCCGGTGAAGCGTTCGTAGTGACCCAGATCGAGGTCGGTTTCCGCACCATCGTCGGTGACGAACACCTCGCCATGCTGAGTGGGCGACATGGTACCCGGATCGATGTTGAGATAGGGGTCGAGCTTCCTCAGGCGGACCTTGTAGCCACGGGCCTGCAGCACGGCGCCCAAAGCCGCCGATGCCAGACCTTTACCCAATGAGGAGACCACGCCTCCGGTGATGAATACGTACCGAGCCATGGGCGTTCACCTTAATCACATCATCGTCGATTCGTAGAGCGGGCAACCGGCTCTACACAAAAAGAAGAAGGGGATGTTTCCATCCCCCTCTTTGGTCTGCCTTTCGGCACTTAGTTCGTCGTCGGCGTCTCCGCCGGAGCCTCGGGCACCGGAAGGTCGCTGGCGGTCTCCGGAGTCGCCGCTTCGGCGGCCGGAGCGGCGTCGGCCGCAGGCGCGTCGGTGGTGGCAGCCGGGGTCTCGGTGGTGGTCGTGTCCGCACCCGGGACCGGCAGATCGGACGTCGCGCCGCCCAGCGAGTTCAGGGCGTCCAGAACGCTGGTCGGAGCTTCTCCATCCTCAGCGGTGGTGGCGCCTTCGAGAATGCTCGAGGTGCCCCGATCCAGTTCGGAGAGAATGGTCAGGCCGATGGCGGTTGCGAAGAACAGGGTCGCCAGGATAGCCGTCGTGCGCGTCAACAGGTTGGCCGAGCCGCGCGCGGTCATCAGGCCGCCACCGCCGCCGCCGCCAATACCAAGCGCACCGCCTTCGGAGCGCTGCAGCAGGATGACCGCGATCAGCGCCAGCACGATCAGCAGATAGGCTACAATAAGGACGTTCGCCATTGCCGTCTTTCGTCTATAGGTCGTCAAAGGATGCGGCGTCATACACGCCAAACGCCCCAAGCGCCAGAGGCCGGACGGAATTTCCGACCGGCCACGTGCGCATTGCGGCTATACCGCCGAGATAATGGTGTAGAAGTCCTTTGCCAAGAGGCTCGCGCCGCCAACCAGCCCGCCATTCACATTGTCGAGGGACAGGATTTCCCGGGCGTTTTGCGGCTTGAGGGAACCGCCATAGAGGATTCGGATCGTCTGCCCCCTGTCGCCGAAACGGTCGACAAGAATGCGCCGGATCGCGTCATGCATCCGGCCGATATCTTCATTGGTGGGCGTGCGGCCGGTGCCGATGGCCCAGACCGGCTCATAGGCGACGATGACCTCGTGCTGCCCGGCGGCATCCGGCACCGAGCCTGCCAACTGCTCGGCGACGACGGATTCGGCCTGTCCGGCATCGCGCTGCTTCTCAGTTTCACCGACACAGATGATGGGCTTGAGACCTGCCCCGATGGCGGCCTCGGCCTTGGCGCGAACGAGGTGGTCGGTTTCGCCGTGGTCGGCCCGCCGCTCTGAGTGGCCCACAATGACATATTGAGCGCCGGCATCCGCCAGCATGCCCGCCGAGATGTCGCCGGTATGCGCCCCCGAGCCATTGGCGTGACAGTCCTGCCCGCCCGCCAGGATGCCGCTGGTGGCCCCCTGCCGCGCGACCGCCGCCAAAATGGTCGCGGGCGGACAGACAACGACCAGGGCACGGGGTGCCGCGCCAGTCGTGAGCATGCCTGCCAGGGCGGACAGCTCATCGAGCGAGGCTCGCAGGCCGTTCATTTTCCAGTTGCCTGCGATCAGGGGCGAAATGGTCGTTGTCACTCTCAGCTCCTCGTATACCTCTTGCACCGGCGGTTGGATTGCCCTAACCCCGGCTGTCGAAACGGATTACTAGTGCGCTCCCGCATGCGGGGTAAAGCCTAGCTCGCCAAATGGAACGTTTGAGATGCTCGATAGTTTGCGTGGTTTTGCAAAATCCTGGCCCGGAAAGGTCATGGGCGCGTTCCTGTTGGTAGGCGTTGCAGGATTCGGCATCAACAACGTCATCACCGACCTGGGCAGCAATACGGTGGCGCGCGTCGGCAGCGAGGAAATCAACTCACGCGAGTTCCTGCGCGCTTACCAGGGCCAGCTGAGCGAGGTCGCGCGCCAGCTGGGCAGCGTGCCGACGGCAGAGGATGCCATGAATCTGGGCATCCCCTCCATGGTGCTGCAGGACCTGGCCCAGGACGCCGCGCTCGACCAGATGGCGCGCAATTTCGGGCTGGGTGTTTCCGACGCCAAGCTCAGCGAGATGCTACGCGAAGACCCCTCCTTCCAGGGTACGCTGGGCAATTTCGATCCCGGCACCTTCCAACAGGTGCTGCGGATGAGCGGCCTGACAGAGGCCGAGTATTTCGAGGACCAGTCCGACGCGGCCCGTCGCGAGCAACTCATTTTCTCCCTGTTTGGCGACACGACCCTTCCCGCCACGGCATCGCGTCTGGTGAACGGCTATGTCGGCGACCTGCGCTCGATCGACTATTTCGTGCTGGGCGACACCAATGTCGAAACCCCGGCCGCGCCGACCGAAGAGGAACTGGTCGCCTACCTGGCCGAGCGCCAGAGCGAGTTCCGCACGGTGGAGACCCGTACCGTGCAGATGCTGCGCCTGTCGCCCGCGGACCTGGCACAGGGCAAGACCATCCCGGACGAGGCCATCGCCGCAGAGTACGAGCGCACCAAGGACAGCCTGACCCGTGCGGAACGCCGGACGATCGAGCAGGTCGTGCTGACCGAGGAGCAGGTTGCCGCATTCGAGGCCGGCAAGGCTGCGGGCACCCCCTTTGCGACCCTGGTGGCCGACGCGGGCCTCACCCCAACTGGCCTGGGCACGCTCGCACAGGCAGACATCAACGACGCGACACTCGCGCAGGCAGCCTTCGGACTCGCCGAGGGCGATTTCGCGATCGTCGAAGGCGTTGCGGGCAAGCGTGCCGTCCAGGTCTCTGCGATCGAGGCCGGCGGCACGCCTGCGCTGGAGGACGTGCGCGAACAGATCGCCGACAGCCTCGCCCTGACGGAAGCCCGCAGCGAGATTGCGGATGTCCAGGACCAGGTGGAAGAGTTGCGGGCCGCGTTCCGTCCGCTGACCGAG
>CAMLOA010000298.1 GCA_946481445.1 uncultured Devosia sp.
GCCACCTGCTGATCGGGCCGCGGTCAGGCAGCAAGACTGAGAACTTCGCCATTCCCGCCCGGCTGGCACCGGACCTGCCCAGCAATCTGCTGGACCTGCGGGTGATGCGCATCGACAGCGTCGATCCCAGCCACGGCGTGGAGGTCAGGGGCGGAGGGGGTGCGGTACACCTCTGGCGTGAGAGGATCGAGACCAATGGCGAAGTCATCTTCGAAGACGAGGAAGGCTGGCCGGTCCTGGTGTCGCAGGGAAGGCTGTTCTACCTGGGAGCGAGCGGCACCAAGGCGCTCATCCAGCGTGTCGCCGACTACCTGATCGCCGAGGCGGACGTGCCGACCCTCAACCTGCCGGCCGGGGTGCGCTGCCGCACGCGCGGGGGCTTCCGCGTCTATGTCAACTACAGCGCCGGAGCGGCGACGCTGACGCCGGCAGCGGATGAAGCCGGGTATGTGCTTGGCGACCACGACATTCCCGGCGCGGGCGTTACTGTAGCCAGGCTCGCCACGGGCGGGTGATATTGGGGATGGCGGTGCGGACATCGAACCGTCCGGCCGCCGCGTTCCAGTGCAGCCAGTGCACGCCGCCGAGGGCAAGATCGTTGCGATCGATGACGAGCCCAGCACAAGTTGCGGGGGCCTTGAGGCGTGCAACCAGCAGGTCGTGTGCGCCACAATCCTCCGCGAACGCGGCAGCATTGCGCACCACGGCCACTGAAAAGGCCTTCGTGGTCACGATGCAGCCCAAGCCGTCACACCTCGCTTCGGGCAGGAGCTCTGCGATCGGCTCCTGATAGTGATCGGCCCATGCATCGACGGCAAAGCTGCCGGTGCGGCCGGAGACGAGCGCCAGGCCTTCCGCCCCACGGACGGCCACGGCCTGCGTGGTATCGGCAATGAGGATGTCTGGGCGCGCTTCAAAGCAGAAGAGCAGGATCACCGGCGCGGCCACAGCGGGCGCCGCAAGCCGCCACCAGGTGGGAACGAAGCTGAACCAGGCGAGGGCCACCAGACCCACCAGCAGGGCCCGGTCTGCCAGCAGCGGATTGCCGGTGAGACCCGCGCTCCAGCTGGCAACCAGGACCGCCAGACCGACCATCTGGTCTATTCCCCAGCCCATGATGGTCACGAACGGCGCCTCCATGCCGAAGGGCATGGCGAGCACGGAAAGGACGGCGAAGGGCATGATGACGAGGCTGACCACGGGCAGGACGAGGACGTTGGCCACCACGCCGAGTGGCGCGGTCTGCTGGAAGTGATAGGCCGAGAACAACAGGGTTGCTGATCCGGCTATGAAGCTGGTTGCGGCGGTGGCCCAGACCACAGACCCCACCCGCAGACCGCAGCCCGTTTGGCCGGCCATAGGCGGGCGGCGGGGGAGCTCATAGACACCGATGAGGGCAACCACAGCGGCGAAGGACAGCTGAAAACTGGCCCTCAGCACGCTTGCCGGATCGATGATGATGATGGCGATGGCCGCTATGGCGACATTGCGCATGGTGAGAGCCCTGCGCCCCGCAAGGACGGCACCGAAGATGAGCGCCAGCATTACGGCCGATCGCAGCGCCGGAACGTTGGAGACCCCTCCGGCCAGCAGCATATAGCCGGTCGCCATGACAATTCCGGCCAGTGCCGCAACCCGCTTGATCGGGTAGCGCGAGGATACTCCAGGCAAGGCTGCAAGACCCAGGCGCACAAGCCAGAACACACCCCCGGCGACGATCGAGAGGTGCAGCCCGGAGATCGAATAGATATGGGCCAGGCCCGAAGCGGCCATCACATCCCGCGTCGCGTCGGATAGTGCGCTCTGGTCTCCCATGACCATGGCCTGCCCGATTGCCGCAGTGTCGCCCTCGAGTACGGCCCCGATGCGGTTGGCGATATCGGCTCGCAGGCCCTCGATGGCGCGGGAGAGGTTGAGGGCGGACCCTGCCGAGACGATCCTCAAGTCGCCGATGACGTTGCCATAGGCCCCCACCCCGTCGAAATAGGAGTGGAACTGCCCATCATAAGCCCCCGGGAGTATCGGGCCGGGCACGGGAGCAAGCCGCAACTCGGCCTCGATGATATCTCCCGCGGCCAGGGGCGGCTCGGCCTGGACGACAAGCCGGGCGCCAGCCACGGGAACGACACGGCTCCCCGCCACCGGCTCGAAGGCGGAAACGATGATGCGGCGGGATTCCGCGGTCGCCGAGACAACGGCGTCCACACGCATCTGATAAGTCCCGAAGGCCGGGTGGACGAGCATTGGCGTGCCCGACGCCGCGCCATGCACGGCGAGGAGCACGAATCCGAACCAGAAGGCCAGCGCCAGCCACAGCCATGCCGCCCACGCAGCGTTGCGGAGCGCGATGGTGAGCCCGATGACCACGCACCCCGCACCGGCCAGCGCCCAGGTCTCCGGCTCCGCCGGCAGGGCCGCGTAGCATACGAGACCGGCGATCATGCAGAATGGCAGGAGGACAAATATCCTGCGCGTGGCGATAGCCTGTAGCAGAGCCTTCGTGAGGCCAGCAAACAATCGCGCCTTCTGCCGCTCCTGCGGCCAACGGATAGGCCGGTGCCCCGGCAATGCAGCCGGTTCGGCCGATCCGGCGCCGCTGTCGCGGTCGATGACCTGCGTCCCTTGCACCGCCCCTGCCCCCGCCCTTGCGCTCGTGCCCTTCTATGCTACACACGGCCACCAAACTCTCCAAGCATTGCGGTCTCATGTCCCAGGTCGTCACCCGTTTCGCCCCGTCCCCGACAGGCTATCTTCACATTGGAGGTGCCCGCACCGCGCTGTTCAGCTGGGCCTATGCCCAGAACAAGGGCGGCAAGATGCTCCTGCGCATCGAAGACACCGACCGGGAGCGGTCGACGGAGGCGGCGGTCACCGCGCTTGTGGACGGGCTGACCTGGCTCGGCCTGACCTGGGACGGGGAGCCGATCAGCCAGTTCGCCCGCGCCGACCGCCATGCCGAGGTGGCACGCGAACTCGTCGAGAGGGGCCACGCCTACTATTGCTATTGTTCCCCAGCCGAACTGGACCAGATGCGCGAAGAGGCGCGTGCCGCGGGCAAGCCGCCCCGCTACAACGGCTATTGGCGCGACCGTGACCCCAAGGAGGCGCCGGCCGGCGTCGCTCCCGTCATCCGCATCAAGGCTCCCCTGTCCGGCGACATCGTGGTGGACGACCACGTGCAGGGCAAGGTGGTGTTCAAGTCGGAAAACCTGGACGACTTCATCATCCTGCGCTCGGATGGTACGCCCACCTATATGCATGCCGTGGTCGTGGACGATCATGACATGGGCGTTACCCACATCATCCGCGGCGACGACCACCTGACCAATGCCGCCCGGCAGATCGTCATCTACAACGCCATGGGCTGGACGGTGCCGGAGATGGCGCATATTCCGCTGATCCACGGCCCGGATGGCGCCAAGCTGTCCAAGCGCCACGGCGCCCTGGGTGTCGAGGCATACCGCCAGATGGGCTACCTGCCCGAGGCCCTGCGCAACTACCTGGCCCGCCTGGGCTGGAGTCATGGCGACGATGAGATCTTCTCCACCGAGCAAATGGTGGAGTGGTTCAGCCTGGAGGGGCTCAACAAAGGAGCTGCCCGCTTCGACTTCGTCAAGCTGGAGAACATCAACGGCCACTACATCCGTGAATCGGCGCCCGCCTACCTCTATGAGGTCATGCTGGCGACGGCCAGGGAGGTCGGGCGGAAGGCGGACGTCGACGGGCTCACGGCCAGCCGCGACACCGTCCTTGCAGCACTTCCCGAACTGCAGCCGCGCGCCAAGACGGTGCTGGAGCTGATCGATCTGGCCCAGTTCATCTATGCGTCACGTCCGCTCGCTATCGATGCCGCTGCATCGGCGCTGCTCACCGATGAGTCTCGCACGCTGCTGTCGGGTATTGCCGAAACGCTAGGGGGGCTTACCGATTGGGCAGTACC
>CAMLOA010000299.1 GCA_946481445.1 uncultured Devosia sp.
TCGCCTGATCGGCAATCAGTTCATAGCGCCGCACCGGGCGGCGGGCAACGTAGTCCAGTGCGATCGTGATGAGACATCCGGACCCGGTCCGGCCCAGGATGCAGGCGGCGGCATGGCTCGCGATCTCAAGGCTTGGCAACTGCTGGGCGGCCGCCGCCACGATGTCATACTCGCCCAGCAGGGCCCGGGCTGCGTCCAGTTCGTGGGAGAGATCGAATATGACCCCGCCACCCAGAGCGGGCGACGCGCTGTAGCCGGTGCGATGGTCCTGTCCGGGCCGCCAGTCCGGCAGCCATTGGCCGGCAGCGAAACTGGCGCGAACGATCGTGCCGAGGCGTCCTTCCCTGGCGATCACACCCGCGGTGCGCATTGATGGCAGAATGCGCAGATTGAACCCGACGACATGCGGGACACGCGGGCCATTGGCCAGGGCCTCTTCCACCGCGCGAACCCCGGCCAGGTCGGTCACGACCGGCTTTTCGACGTAGCAGGGTATCCCGGCGGCGATCAGGGGCGGCAGGATGTCGATATGGTGCGCGGACGGGGTGGCAATGATGGCAAAATCGGGTTTGCCGTCCATCGCGTCATCGATGTTGTCCACGGACCGGGCCGTGGCGGAGAACGCCAGCGCAGGAGCATCGGGCCGGCGCAGCAGTGTGATCTCAATGTCCGGCCAGAGCTGGACCATGTTCCGGATGTGGCGCTGGCCGATGGCGCCGGTTCCCGCTACCAGTGCGCGCACCCGTGCCTCCGCTGGTCAGCCGACATAGGGATTGAGGCACTTGGGCGTGGCGCCAAGCACGTGGTTCTTGATCGCCGTGCAACTCGGCAACGAAGTTCCCGCCAACTGCCGGACATCCTCGAAGCGGTACCGCTCGAAGCGGTAGCGGTTGACCTGGATCATGTCATCCTGAACATGGCACAGCTTGAGGTGGTAATAGGCGTAGCGATCGAACGCCTCCCGCATGGCGTCGGTGACCTTCAGCTTTCCATCTCTTACCTGTTCGAGCCGCTGGCGAAGTTCGTCGTCTGAGCCGACCTCGAATAGAACACCCTTGTCCACCAGGTGATTGCGGCCGGTCTGAATGACCGGAATGCCGCGCTGGATGAGTTCAAGGCCCATTGTCGTGCCAAAAACGAACGCCGCATCAGTCACCGGCAGCAGGTCGTAGCTGGTGATCTCGCCTTCCGGCTCGATGATGGTGAGATTGGGGGTCGTCCGGTCGTCGGCAGTAAAGAAGGACGAGAAGGACTCCCTCGAATTGTTGCCGTCGCGATGCTTCTCGGCCGGATGGCACCGGACCACGAAGTGCAGATCCGGGAAGCTCTCTGCCGCAAGAACCACCTTCCTCGAGAACACGCGCAGCGACTTCGTATAGGCTGACGCCGCGAACATGGTGCCGTCCCACGGAATGTTCGGAAAGACGCTGACGACGCCTTTGTAGCCAGTTCGCAGGGATTGGACGGCCGTCACGCCGGCGGCTTGCGACGGGTCATAGTAGGACACCACGTCAACGCCCGATCCTGGCTTTGCCTTGGCCGCAAAATAGGACTGGAGAAAGTCCCTGTCCGGCTCGCGGCCGCCAAGATGGGCACGCACGTCGTCGGCGCTCTCCGCGATCGCCTCGGCAATGTAGGACCTGTTGCGCCCGAAAATGGGGTTGCCCCCCACATAGCCACGGCCCCAGACGCTGACCTGCACGCCTTCGGCGACAAGCACGTCAAGCGCCGTGCCCCAGGTCGAGTAGATGCCATGCGACATGAAGGCATGGGTGATCCGTTCGCGCCGGACGGCCGCCCGCACGGCCAGGGCGGTGCGTAGGGCGGTCTCGACAAAATGCCGCAGAAGGGCTGTGTTTTCCGGCAGGTCGACGGTTTCCTGCCGCAGGTAGCGCACCAGTCCGAACCGTGCATGCTTGCCGATCGCTATCCCCTGGTAGCTGTAGCTCACCAATTGGGCGAGGTCGGCCCGGCCAATCTCGGCCTTGCAACGCGCCAGTTCGGAGGGGTCGATCAGGTCATCGAAGTAGAGCCCGGTCAGCCCGAACGCGGAGCAAAGCTGGTGCTGTTCGTATGCCGACAAGGCATTTGCGACCAGCCAGGACTTTCCCATCGTCGCATTCTCGGAATATCTCAGCGAGCCACCGTCGAGAAGCGCGTAGACGCTGTGCCCGTCGAGCTTCAGCCCTGCGCCGATGACACCCTCGAGCAGGTTGGACGTCGAGGATGCCCGGATCGGCAGGACGAGGATGCGTTTGCCGTCCTTGTTCGGGGGCGTGCTGCCGCGGACCGCCGAAGCCCCGGGCATGGACCTGAACACCGAATAGGGGTTGGCGCGCTTGTTGTACCGGACTGGTGCCAAGACCGAGCCGGCCAGCCGCCATGCCAATCTGCTAAGCGCGGGCAAGTTCATTCCTCACTGTTTCGACGATCAGTTCCCGGTGACGGCCGGTTCTTTCCAGGAGCCTGGACCGGATTCCGTCTCGATCGGCCATGATCTTCTTGAGCGCGCCATGCACTTCGGGCCACTGCGCCTGGTTGATGTCGAAGAAATATTCCGGGAAGCCGAGATCGGCCCAGATCCCCTCTGCCTTGGTCCCGTGATAGCCGAACACCAAGGTCGGCACGCCAACTGTCGCTGCGAAGATCGAGGAGTGAAGGCGCGTGGCGATGAAGAGCTCCATCCGCCGGTAGGTTTCGCGCAGGGTGCGCGCATCGTGATCGCCTGCCACCAGGTCGATCTCGATGCCGGTCGCCTGCTTGCAGCGCTGCACGACTTCGGCAGACAATTCAAGGTCCACCGAGCCATCAACCGCTGGCGACAGAACTTGCGGAAAGATGTGGAACTGCGTGTTGGGGTGGACGTCGCGAAGGAAACCGACCGCGCGGGTGATGGCGTCGATGTAGGCCTCTCTGGCGTCGCTGGTCGCAAAGTGATGGTTCACTATGGTCAGGCCCACATGCCGGACCTCTGGATCGGCCTCCACCAAGGGTGGGAAGCCCTCGGACTCCAGGGCGAAGGCCAGGTCGGGGCAGAACCCGACCTTGTGCTGGTAGAGATCGGGATCAAGGTAGTCGAGGTATTTGAGGCACCGTTTCTCGCGGAGGTAGATCATGTCGATCGATGGCAGGAAGCGCCGAAAGAGCCATTTCGAAAGACCGCTGTGGAACGGACCGAGCGACTGTCCCAGGATCACGGTCCTGAGGCCCAGCCGCTTGGCCACCCAGAACGGGACCAGCAGCTTGAACAGCGAGATATCGCCCCGCATGCCGCCCTCGTTGTAGATGAACGAGCCCCCCTTGCTGATGAAGAGGTCCGCCGATGCCAGCTTGCGAAGGGACGTGCCGACATCGCCGCGCACCCATGCAGGGTTGATGCGGAACACGACCAGGCCTACCGCCAGCCCCAGCAGGTTGAGCAGCAGGGACGCTGTCTTTGCCCAGGTGGACGTCAGCACGCGCCCGAAGACGAAGAGTTTGTCCTCCGGCAGCAGTGCCGGGATCATCTCGGCGCCAGCGGCGATGTAGTCCTGATGATGATGGATGAAGTCCTCATCCCGGGACGCGAATGTAGACATGCCCGAAATGCCGGCGTCCGGACGAAGTCCTTTGATCGTCTCGATAGTGGCTATGACGATGCCCGCGTCGCCCTTGTTCTTGGTCGTGTAGCAGTGGCCAAGTACGATATTCATATCAATCCTTCGCGTCTGGCCCCTGAACCTGCACGGAATAGAATCGCAATGTGGGCGACGATCATGCTTGCCAGCGCGACGTAAACGGAAAATACGGCCCCGGCTAGACCGAAGCGCGGAATCAGCAGCAGGCAGAGCAGTCCGAATTCCAGTATTCCCAGGACGAAGGCGGCAACACTGATGCGTACGTCGTCATAGAGGTAGGCGACATGGGTGGCCGT
>CAMLOA010000300.1 GCA_946481445.1 uncultured Devosia sp.
GCCAGTTGGTCGTGGACTTGAACCGGTCGGACAGGTCGCGAACCGACAGAAGGGGGGCCGCGCCATAGTCGGCCGTGTCCTGCACCCTGGCTTCGCCCACGGTGGTGACGTGGTCGCCGTCGAGGACGGTCAAGGGCAGGCGTCGGGGATGGTCCTCTCCCGCCATGCTGCCCAGCCGCGGCACGGCGGCCAGCAGGGCGCGGGTGTAGGGCTGGCGCGGGCTGGCAAAGAGATCGGCGGCGCGGCCCTCCTCGACCTTGCGGCCCTTCCACATGACGACGACATCGTCCGCCATCTCGGCCACCACGCCCATGTCGTGGGTGATGAACATCATCGCCATGCCGAGTTCGGCCTGCAGGTCGCGCATGATGGTCAGGATCTGCGCCTGGATCGTCACGTCGAGCGCGGTCGTCGGCTCGTCCGCGATCAGCAGCCTGGGCCGGCAAGCCAGCGCCATGGCGATCATCACCCGCTGGCGCATGCCGCCCGAGAGCTGGTGCGGGTAGCGCTTCAGGATCTGGGCGGCATCCGGCAGGCGGACCATGTCGAGCAGGCGCCGGGCCTCTTCAACCGCCGCGGCCTTGCCCATGCCTTCGTGCAGGATCAGCGTTTCGCCGATCTGGTCACCGATGGTGAAGACGGGGTTCAGCGAGGTCATCGGCTCCTGGAAGATCATGGCGATCTCCTTGCCGCGGATCGCCCGCATCTCCTTCTGCGTGGCCGTCAGCAGGTCGCGCGGCCCCCGGCTGCCCTCGAACAGGATGCGGCCGGTGGGATATTGCGCCCCCACCATGTCGGCGAGCCGCATCACCGACAGCGACGTCACCGACTTGCCCGACCCTGACTCGCCGACGATCGCAAGCGTCCGTCCCGGATGAACACGGAAGCTGAGATCCTCGATGACACGTTGCCCGCCGAACGCGACGGACAAGTCCTCGACGCTGAGCAACGGTGGTGTGGCCGATGATGCGGAAGTTGAAGAGGAGTTCCGGGTGGACGACTGCATCGGGCGCGGAACCTTGATGTCCCTATTGTCAAGGGACTGAGGGTTCCCGGATCCACCAGTTCCGTCAATGAATTATTTTGGATCGATACCGGTGCCGGATGTTATCATTCGGCCCCGCCGCTGACCGCGCACTCTCAAAAGCACTGTTGGCCTCCGGGCCGAAGCCTACCCTCGTCCAGCATGGCCACCAATAAGTTGACGGTGTGGATGACTGCTGCTCCCCGGCGTCGAGGTGCCATAGAGTGGTGGTCGCCAATGCCTACCCGACGAGAGGGCCGGACTCGGCTTGGCCGTCATTCCGGATTTTCTGACCGTCCGGGATGAGTTCATTCGCTTCATCCCGTCCGATCAGATGTTCAACACTGAGATCTGGCTCGTGACTCACGCTGACCTGGTTGCTTCCGCCCGTGTCCGAGCCGCCGTGGATTTTGGACCAAGAAAGCGCGATGCTGCGAACCGCACGCGCTATATGATCGGAGCACAGCCCATGAGAGAAAGCCGATGCGGATCTAGGTGATCGAGGATGCCGAGGATCTGGCCGATGCCGTCGATTGGGCAGCGGACGGACATCAGGCCGACGAGCTTCTGCGCACCGAGACCTACCAGCTTGTCATCCTCGACGTGATGCTGCCGGGACCCGACGGGCAGACCTTGTTACGTCAGATGCGCCGCCGGGACGACCGGACGCCGGTGCTGGTCACGACGGCGCGGTCACAGATCGAGGGATGCGAGTAGCAGCGGAACAGAAAACCTAGGTAAGGGGTATTATTGGCATCTGGAGCTTTTCCCTGAGGCACAGTCGGAGTTTGCCCTAGGCGAAGACCCTTGCTTGCTCTGCCGCTACACTGCCGCCTGATATCACCCGATCACTGTTGCTCGCGCACCCAAAGGCGGCTCATATGGATGGCCAGCTTTTCCGGGTCGATGCGGAGGGCGTGCGCTACTGCCTGCACCTCACTCAAATTTCCAGACCACCGTCCGGACAGCCACTCCGTAGGCAGGTTGCCTTCAGCACCAGGGAACGCCGCCAGAGCCGCCAGCAACTGTGTGAGCGATGAAGCCGTTTCGAACTCGATATAATGGGAAGTGGTGTCAGGCGTTGGTCTGAAACCCCGCTTTTTTAGTAGCCAAGCCGCAGCTTCGGCCCAATTGACCACCACCTTGCCGTCTTCGCGGTGGGATGCCAGTTCTTTGGCACTCAGGGCATTTCGAACGGCGCCCTCTCTCATATCGGCCAGTAGCGCCAGTTCTCGGACGGAAAACACGGCGGTTGATCGCTGGTTCGGGTCCGATAGCTTTTGCCGAGCCCGGAACATGTCCAGCACTTGGGTCGTCAGTGGGTCCTCGGGCCAGGCCGCGGGCTCGCCGTAAGCATTGGTCCGTGGAACCAGATCGATGAAAGACGCCAAAGCCGATCCCTCAAAGTCCCCACTGGGCTCCAGGGCGCACAACCCCATGGCGAAGTCGTACATGAGCAACAGGGGCATACCGTTCCCAAACTGGGTCAGGTCGACCTTTTCCGGCTGATCGTCTGCATAATCCCGTTCGGCCGAGAAGCCCGCGAAAGCAACGGCGGCATCCTCCCCTTTCAGTCGGGCGAGGTGGTCAGCGATCAGGAGAATTCCCTGCTGCAACTCGCGAACATAGTCTTCGCGGCGGATCATTACGGCTGTCTCCTCAGGCGGCAAATAGGCGAGCAAAGTGGAACTTCAACCAGTTGACGGCGGGGTCTCGAAGGCCCTTGGAGGGATGAAGGACGATGAATGCCTCGACGTTGCCTGATAGGTACGGCAGCGACAAGGCGCTGTGGCCGAAGTAAACGGCTTGGCTGCTGCCGTTCGGCCCCAGGATGGTTTCGCCTTGTGTCACGACACGAGCCTTGTGGGCACCAAGGAAAGCATCGTAGGCGGCCTTGCCGCCAAACAAGATGGCGCGAGGGCCAATATAGCTGATCAGCCGAGCCAGATGCGGAGCGGTTTCCTTGGCGGCTACAGGAACACGGATGCCCAGGCTTTGCATGTTGGGGGATCGGCGCCAGATCACATTGCTGCCCTGCACAGTCCGAATTCCCTCGGGCGATGAAACACCCAGTGCTCGCTGAAGCAGGCGACCAATGTTCTGCGATGTCGGCCCATAGCCCTCGATGTACTCGCTGCCGCCCGCGGCGACGTCGACCAATTTAAAATTGTCGGCGGAGCCGCCCGGATTGAGGCCGAGGACCATCAGAGGGCAAGGGCAAATGGGAGAATAGTTGATCGAGTAATCGGCCCTGTTGTTGAGGCCGGTCGCGGCTCGCCATTGCGTATCAAGATCGGCGAGAAATTGATTGGCTGCAGGCAGGAGTGAGCGATCCAAAGAGAACATGATGGGGGGCCTCGAATGTGAGTGGGTGCCGTCTTTCCGGGCTGTCACGCTTCACCCTGCGTTCGGGAAAAGGTCACCGCCCAAGGTGAAGGCAGCCCTCTTTGCTGACGTTTCTTGCGCGACTATCAGCTGCGCGCTAGGCGCTACCACCACCATGCGATAATGATATAATTCATATCATATTCAGTGGTCAAGAAGAATATGATTCTGCTGTTATCATTAATATCATGATGGCCAAGTGTCCAGATGACCCGTCCAGCAAGCGAGCGTCATCGCCATCTCAATGTAATGTTAGGGTATACCCATACGACACAGCGTCGTGAGACGATCCCCAGCGTCTCATTTGGATGGATTTCGCATGAGCGAGACGTTACCGTTTGCTGGTTTAGAAGCAAACGAGACGATTCATGGCGGTCTACGGTTACGCCCGCGCCTCCACGCTGGATCAGGACGTCGCGATCCAGGAGGAGGCGCTTCGCCATTCCGGGTGCGAGGTCATACGCTCGGAGAAGGCGAGTGG
>CAMLOA010000301.1 GCA_946481445.1 uncultured Devosia sp.
CGGCCTTTCGCCAAGGGCGGCGCTGGCTGCCAGCGCCTGGCCAACCGCGGATGCCAAGAGGGCAGCACGGAAGAGTTTCATGGTTTCGACTTCTCCTGTTTGACGGTTTTCTTATCTTTGACCGGCCTGGCGGTGCCGGATCTTGGCTTGCCTGCGGCCTGCCGCTGCGGGCGGGCCGTTGAGCGGAAGAGGGTGAGCGTGCCCGTCCAGAGCAGACGGGCCGGCTGGTCGGTATGGTTGGACCACGAATGGGGGCGGTTGCCGCGGAAATGCAGGCTGTCGCCGGCATTCATCACCATCTCGTCGTCATCGAGCCGCTGGGTGATCGAGCCCTCCAGCACATAGAGGATCTCCTCGCCCTCATGCGCCACGGTCTCCGAGCGATAGCCGGGCGGCACGGTCATCACGAAGCTGGAGAGCAGGTTGCCCGGGAAGTCGGCCCCCAGGCGCTCATAGATGATCGAGGAGCCATCCACCGAAAACCGGTTGCGCTCGGCGGCGCGGGTAAGGGCCGTCTGGGCGGTAGGGGCGGAGACGAAATAGTCGATGCCCACGCCCAGCGCCCGGGCAATGCTGGCCAGCGTGCCCAGCGACGGCGTGGCATGATCCCGCTCGACCTGGCTGAGATAGCCGACGGACACTTCGGCCTTGTCACCCAGTTCCTGCAGGGTCATGTGCTGCTGGCGCCGACGGGCACGGATCAGCGCCCCGACCTTGGGATGTCCCTCTGCTTCAGTCTTCGCGAGTGCCGTCTCGGCCATGCGGTCCACCAAAATTTTTTTGATCTAAGCAAAGTTTCTTGTAAGGTGGAAGCGAAATGTGAAGGACTTCCCTGCCTCGAGAAACTGCGGTTTCCTGAGCATAGGGATTTGTTTCCAAAGAAGGATTACCGCGTGAGCCTGGAGCCGCAATCGGTGCCGCCGTCCCCTAGTGCTTCAGCGCGCAACCGCCGCTGGGGCCGCGGGGCATCGGCGCTGGCCGGCTTTGTCGCAACGGTCTTCCTCACCTTCCTGGGCCTGTTGGCCATCACTTTCTTCATCGGGCGGGTCATTCCCATCGACCCGGTCCTGGCTGTCGTCGGCGACCGGGCGACCAACGAGGTCTATGAGGCCACGCGCATCGCCATGGGTCTCGACCAGCCCCTGGTCATCCAGTTCGTGCACTATGTGGGCAAGGTGCTGACCTTCGACCTGGGCCAATCGGTCTCGACGGGCCGTGCGGTGGCCGAGGACCTCAGCCGCTTCTTCCCGGCGACGCTGGAAATGGCGACGATCGGCATCGTCATCGGCGTCGCTATCGGGGTGCCGCTCGGCGTGATCGCGGCCAGCCGCCAGGGCTCGATCATCGACCAGATCATCCGCGTGGTTGGCCTGTTGGGCTATTCGATGCCGGCCTTCTGGCTGGGCCTGGTGGGGCTGGCACTGTTCTATGCCCGGCTGCGCTGGGTCGGCGGGCCGGGGCGGCTCGACATATTCTATGACGGGCTGGTCGATCCGGTGACCGGGCTCATCCTCATCGACAGCCTGCTGGCGGGCGAAACCGACATCTTCTGGAATGCGGTCAGCCACCTGATCCTGCCGGCCTCCGTGCTGGGCTTTTTCAGCCTGGCCTATATCGCCCGCATGACGCGCTCATTCATGCTCGACCAGCTTAGCCAGGAATTCGTCACCACCGCGCGGGTCAAGGGCGTGCCCGAGCGCCTGGTGATCTGGCGCCACGCCTTCAACCCGATCCGCGTCCCGCTCATTACCGTGATCGGCCTTTCCTATGCAGGGCTCCTGGAAGGCTCGGTGATGATCGAGACGGTGTTTTCCTGGCCGGGCATCGGCAACTACCTCACCACGGCCCTGCTCAATGCCGACATGAATGCAGTGCTCGGCTCGACACTGGTGATCGGGGCGGTCTTCATCTTCATCAACAAGGTATCCGACGTGCTCTACCGGGTGCTCGATCCGAGGGCGCGCCGATGACCACGCGTGACTGGCTGCTCGCCGACTCCCCCTCATCGCGCTGGCAGGCCAATGCCGGCCGCGCCTACCGCGTGTTCACCGCCCTGCTGCGCAATCCGCTTTCGGTGCTGGGCGGGGCCATCATCCTGGTCCTGCTGCTGACGGCGATCCTGGCACCCTGGATCGCGCCCTACTCGGCCACGGGACAGGATCTGGCCAACCGGCTGGCGCCGCCATCGGGTGAACACTGGATGGGCACGGACGAACTGGGCCGCGATATCTTCTCGCGCGTCATCTGGGGCAGCCAGATCACCCTCACCATCGTGCTGCTGGTGGCGCTGATTTCGGCGCCGCTCGGCCTGATCGTTGGAGCAGTCTCGGGCTATTTCGGCGGCTGGGTCGATCGCATCCTGATGGGCTTCACCGACATCTTCCTGTCGCTGCCCAAGCTGATCCTGGCGCTGGCCTTCGTGGCCGCGCTGGGCCCAGGCATCAACAATGCGATCATCGCCATCGCAATTACTGCCTGGCCTGCCTATGCCCGCATAGCTCGTGCCGAAACACTGACCATCCGCAATGCCGAATTCATCGCCGCGGTGCGGCTGCAGGGCGCCAATCCAGTGCGGATCATCATCCGGCATGTCCTGCCGCTCTGCACATCCTCGATGATCATCCGGGTGACCCTCGACATGGCGGGCGTCATCCTCACCGCAGCGGGCCTCGGCTTCATCGGGCTGGGGGCGCAGCCACCGCTGCCCGAATGGGGCGCCATGATCAGCCGCGGACGCACCTTCATCCTCGACCAGTGGTGGGTCGCCACCATGCCGGGCTTTGCCATCATCATCGTGTCGCTGGGCTTCTGCTTCCTGGGCGACGGGTTGCGCGACGTGCTCGACCCCAAAAGCGAGGGCAAGTGATGGCGCCCCTGCTCGATATCCAGAACCTGCGCGTCAGCTTCCCCACCCATCGCGGTCGGGTTGAGGTGGTCAAGGGGGTTTCCTTCACGCTGGGAAAGGAGCGGCTGGGCATTGTCGGCGAAAGTGGCTCGGGCAAGTCGATGACGGGCCGATCCATCCTCAAGCTCATCCGCAAGCCGGGCCTGGTTACCGCCGACCGCATGGACTTTGACGGCATCGACCTCAGGACCCAGTCCGAGGCGCAGATGCGGGCCATACGCGGCGCCCGCATTTCCATGGTCATGCAGGATCCGAAATTCTCGCTCAACCCGGTCATGACCGTGGGCGAGCAGATTGCCGAGGCGCTGGTGACGCATCAGCGGCTGGGGCGGCACGCGGTGCAGGAACGCATCCACGCCATGCTCGACGCCGTGCGCATCAATGACCCGGAAAGGGTCGCCCGGCTCTATCCGCATGAGGTTTCGGGCGGCATGGGGCAGCGCATCATGATTGCCATGATGCTCATTCCCGAACCGGAACTTCTGATTGCCGACGAGCCGACTTCGGCGCTGGACGTATCGGTGCAGGCACAGGTGCTCGACATCATCGACGAGCTGGTCACGCACAAGGGCATGGGGCTGATCCTGATCAGCCACGACCTGAACCTCGTCAGCCGCTATTGCGACCGCATTCTGGTGATGAATGCGGGCGTCGTGGTGGAAGAATGCGCCGCCGGGCAACTCGAACGGGCGCAGCACCCGTATACGCGCGGCCTCTTGTCGGCCATGCCGACCATCAACGAAACACGTGACGAACTGCCGGTGCTCGACCGGACGCAATGGGCGGGCACATGAACGCGATTACCCTATCGAACCTCGATATTTCCTATGGCGACACCAAAGTGGTGCATGGCGTGGACCTGGCCATCGCCCAGGGCGAGAGCTTTGCCCTGGTGGGAGAAAGCGGCTCGGGAAAATCCACCATCCTGCGCGCCATAGCAGGCCTTGCGCCGGACTGGACCGGTGGCATTTCCGTCATG
>CAMLOA010000302.1 GCA_946481445.1 uncultured Devosia sp.
GCGCCGCGCTGGCGCCGTCGTCGAACAGCGGCCGCACGCCCGAATAGGTCCAGGCAATCTGGTCCCGTGTCACCGGCTTGGCGAAATACTCGCTTGCGGCGCTGAGCAGGTAGTCGGTCTCCCGGTCCGAGATCTTCACGTCCCTGGGGTCGCCCGAATAGTCCTCGTCGGTGGTGCCGATCAGGGTGAAGTCGCCCTCATAGGGAATGGCGAAGATGATGCGCCCGTCCGCATTCTGGAAAATATAGCAGCGGTCGTGGTCGAACAGCTTGTGCACCACGATGTGGCTGCCCTTGACCAGCCGCACGTTATGCGCGCCGTTCTTGCCCATCGCGCCGGTAATCACCTCGTCCACCCAGGGGCCGGCGGCGTTGACCAGCAGGCGGGCCCGCACCACCTTGCGGCCACCTTCGCCCGCCAGTTCCACGGTCCAGCCGCCCTTGTCGCGCCGCGCGCTCACCACCTTGGTGCGCACATGGATATCGGCGCCCCGGTCGGCGGCATCGCGTGCGTTGAGCACCACGAAGCGCGCGTCATCGACCCAGCAGTCGGAATATTCGAACCCGAGCCGGTAGCCCTGCTTGAGCGGCTTGCCCGTCTCGTGCCGCGTCAGGTCCAGCGTCTTGGTGGGCGGCAGCAGCTTGCGTCCGCCCATATAGTCATACATGGCCAGCCCGGCGCGCAGCACCATGGCGGGGCGCAGCCCCTTGTGGTGCGGCAGCACGAACCGCAGGGGCCAGATGATGTGCGGCGCCTCGGCCCACAGCACTTCCCGCTCGGCCAGCGCTTCATGCACGAGGCGGAATTCGTAGTGCTCGAGGTAGCGCAGGCCCCCATGCACCAGCTTGGTCGCCGCCGACGACGTGCCGGAGGCCAGGTCGTTCATCTCGGCCAGGGCCACCGTGTAGCCGCGGCCAACGGCGTCGCGCGCAACACTGGCGCCGTTGATGCCGCCGCCGATGACGAAGATGTCCACGCTGTCCATTGATCCCTCCTGGCACTTTCGTATGTACGCGTTTGGCTTTCGTTTTGAAAGAGACGAGTTTCGTTTTCACCCAAGCGAGGGTTCTGGTTTCAACTACCATACAAGATTGACGTTGACCGGCCCGCCGCATGGGGCTAGGGCAGGGGCATCACTCCCGGCACGGGTCCAAATGCTCGCCATCATCAACGTTATCCTGCCGATTTTCGCGCTGATGGCGCTTGGCTATGGCGCGGTGCGGCTGCGGTTCTACCCGGCAGAGGGCATCAAGAGCCTGATCGCCTTCGTCAACAATTTCGCGACACCCTGCCTTCTGTTTCATTCGCTGATCACTTCGGATCTGCGCACGGCGTTCAACATCGGCATCATCGGGCCCTACTATCTGGGCGCCATCCTGTGCTTCGTCATCGGCATCGTCATCGCCATCAAGGTCTTCGGCAACCGGCCGGGCGAGTCGGTGGCGGTGGGGTTCTCCGGCACCTTCACCAATACGGTCCTCGTCGGCCTGCCCATCGTCACCCGGGCCTATGGCGATGCGTCCCTGGCGGTCACGCTGTCCATCATCGGCCTGCATGGCGCCATCCTGCTCACCATCGGCATGCTGACCATGGAGTTCATGCGCCGCGATGGTGCCTCGCTGGGGCGGACATTGCTCAACGCACTCAAGCGCGTCGGCTCCAACCCGCTGATCTGGGGCATCGCGGCCGGCATGATCGGCTATTTTTCCGGCCTGCAGCTGGTCGAGCCCGCCGAAGCCTTCCTGACCATGATGGCATCGGCCGTGGTTCCGGCTGCCCTGTTCGGCATTGGCGGTGCGCTCAACGAATACAAGCTTTCCGAGAGCTGGCAGCAGGCCGTGGTCGCCTCGGTGCTCAAGCTGGTCGTGCACCCCGTCATTGCCTATGTGCTGATGATCCACGTGCTCAAGGTGCCCATGGACATCGCCCGCTACGGCATCCTGCTTTCGGCCATGCCGGCGGGCGTCAACATCTATGTCTTCGCGACCTACTACAATCGCGGCATCAACGTCGCCGCCAACACCATCCTGATCTCAACCGTGGCCTCTGCCGCGACCATCTCGGTCTGGCTCTATCTCTTGAGCTTGTAGCGCCCTACATCTCGAGACTTCATGGTGAGCCTGTCGAACCACGAGGTCGGGCGAGTGGAGGGGCCTACCCCTCGGCCACCACGCTCAGGCTGGCCGTCGCTACGCCGTCGCCAGCCGGCACTGTGCGGACGGGGCGGGCACCATCGGCGTCCAGCCCGACGGCCAGGCGCACATGCCGGTCGGTCGGACACAGCCCGAGCAGCGGATCGAACCCGATCCAGCCCAGGCTCTCGTCATGGGCTTCGGCCCAGGCATGGAATGGGGAAACGCCCTCGGGCGCGTCCACCAGGTAGCCCGTCACATAGCGCGCCGGAATATCGAGGCTCCGCACGGCACCGATAAAGGCATGCACCACCTGGCTGGCGGCGGGCAGGGACCTGCCCTTGCCCTGGCTTTGCGATTGGGCGCCAGTGGCCTGCATCTGCTTCGGCGGTGCCTCCTGCCCGGCCGTGCCCATCACGTCGCCGATCTGCCCCATCAGCGCATGCAGCAGGTCGAGCCGCGTGGCCGCTTCGGTTCGGATTCTGCCGGCCAGTGCCGCGGGCAGCTTGGCCAGCGCCGTTTCGCGCCGGTACAGCGCCGGCACGGGTTCCCCGCCGGGGCGGCCCAGCACGCCATGCGTGTCCAGCGTCTCCACCACGCCGCTCACCACGATGCTCAGCTTGCCCTCGGGTCGGCTCTGGTTCACCAGATGCGCCGCATTGCCATAGGCATCCATGAACCGCCCGGCATTGCCGATGCCGGCCATCTCCACGCTCCATCCGGCCACCTTCTGCGTCGGCCCGCTCTGCGGCGTCAGCAGCAGCTGCGCCACCGCATGCCCGGTGCCGGGCGGCGGGGTGAAGCTCAGTTCGTGGCGGATGGCGATACGCATCGGGTGGGCCCGTCAGTAGAAGTTGTAGCTCTGCGACAGCGCATCGGTGACCCGGTTGTTCCGGGCGATGAACTCGGTGAGGAACTCGTGCAGCCCATGGCTGAAGATGGTTTCCATTGTCGTGCCTTCCACCATGGCCCGCAGCTGCGCCGCCGCCTCGTGCCCGTCCCCCTTGCCGCCATAGAGCTGGCTGAGCATGTCCAGGTTCTGCTCGACGAACCGGGCGCAGAAGATCAGCGAGCGTGGCATTTCCGGCCTGAGGATCAAGAAGTCGGCTATGTTATGCGCCTTGTAGCGGTCGTGATAGACGTGCCGGTAGCTGCGATGCGCCGATGCCGCGCGCAGGATCAGCGTCCATTGCTGGATATCGAGATCGCCCCCGATCAGCGTCGCCCGTGGCAGCAGCACATAGTATTTCATGTCCAGGATGCGCGCGGTGTTGTCGGCCCGCTCGACGAAATTGCCCAGCTGCAGGAAGGCAAAGCCGTCGTCGCGCAGGATGGTCCCGAGCAGCGCCCCGCGGAACTCGTGGCTGCGCTGCTTGACCCATTGCAGCAGCCCCAGCAGCTTGGCGCCCCGCACATCGCGCGGCTTGATCTGGGAGAACTCCAGCCAGGCCCCGTTCATGCTTTCCCACATATCCGTGGTTATGGCGGTGCGCACCGAGCGCGCATTGGTCCGCGCGGCCTCGAGGCACGAACGCACCGAGCTGGGATTGTCGGTGTCGAACATCATGTAGTGCGCCACCGAGTCCACATCGGCCGGTTTGCCGGTGGCCGCGAAACCCTCATCCACCTCGGCCGCTTGCATCATCGATACCAGGTGTTCGCTCGAGCCGCCCTCGCGCCGGCTGGTCAGGCTCATGCGATAGCCCACTTCGAGCAGCCGGGCCATGTTCTCCGCCCGCTCCACATAG
>CAMLOA010000303.1 GCA_946481445.1 uncultured Devosia sp.
GGCGGCCGCCTCTTCCTCGGGCGTGGGCTCGGGCTGCTCGCCGCCGGGGGCGGGTTCGGCTGGAACCGGTGTTTCCTCGGCAGGGGTGGGCAGCGGCTCTTCCTGGGCAATCAGCAGGCCTGCAGGCAGGGACAGGGCCAGGGCAACGGCCAGGGCGCGCAGCGGCGTAATTCGCATGAGGGTTCTATCCACTCTGTGTCGGTGTCGCCCACCAACCGGTCGGGTCGAGAGGCTCGTTGTTTTGTCTCAATTCTATATAGAGGGTCGGCTGGTCGGCGCCAGCGCTGGTGGTGACCGTACGGCCAATTGTGCGTGATCCCATGGTTCCCACCGGCATGCCCATCTGCACGAACTGGCCGATATCGACGGTGATGGTTTCGAGGCCCGCCAGCAGGGCCGTGTAGCCCTGTCCGGTATTGAGAATGACGATCTGGCCATAATTGAGGTAGGGGCCCTTGTAGAGCACCCAGCCATCGGCCGGGGCCACCACCTGGGCTTCGGCGCGGGTGACAATGGACAGGCCCTGGCTGATGCCGCCAAAGCCGTCATTGGCGCCAAAATCGACGACGTTGACGCCATTGGCCGGCATGGTGAGCCAGCCCTTGGCCACGCCGAACGGCACGGCCGGTTCGGTGCGGGCGCTATCGGCAAAGGCGGTCTGAATGGCTTCCGCGGTCATGACCGGCGCGTCGGGATCGATGGCGGCATCGGCAGCGGCCGCAGCGGTGGATACCGAGGTCACCCGTTCCGAGAGGGATGTCACCAGATCCTTGAGCGTGGCGGCCTGTTGCGCCAGCGCTATGGCCTCGGCCTCCTCGGCAACGAGTTCGGCCGTGCGAGTCTCGATGCCCTGGCGGCGTGCCGCGATCAGGGTGGCGATGCGCAGTTGTTCTTCCTCCAGCACCGCATAGTTGGCGCGCAGCGTGGCTTCCTCGGCCAGGGCAGCGGCCTTGATGTCGGTAAGCGCGGTGAGGTCGGCGGTGACCGCATCGGCCCGGGCGCGCAATTGCGGCACGATGGCGGCGATGAGGATGGCGCTCCGCGCCGAGCCGAGTGCGTCGGCGGGATCGACGATCAGCGCCGGGGGCGGATTGAGCGAAATCCGCTCCAGCGCCGCCAGCACGTTGGCGATCTCGGCCTTGGAGCCGTCGAGCCGCCCCCGCACCTCCAGCTCGCGCACGATCAGGTCCGACAGCCGCTCCTCGACATCGGCAATCTCGATTTCGGCAAGCTTGACCCGCTGGGCCGCGGCAATCAGCGCGGCGTTCTGGCGGGTGCGGTCGCCTTCCATGGCGATGATCTCGGCCTTGAGCTCGTCGATCCGCTCCTGGCTGAGCGAGATGGAAGCCTCGACGGCTTCGAGATCGGCCTGCGCTGTCTCCGGGGTCGGAGCCACCACCGCGCCCGTCGCCGGGGCAACCGGGTCGGCTGCCGGCTCGAGGGGCGCCGCTTCGGGCGGCATTTCCGGCTGCGACGTCTCGGCTGCGGGAGCCTCAGCGCCACCCCCGGTCCCATCGGTCTGGGCCAGCAGAGGCGCAACGGACGTCACCGCCAGCACCAAACCGGCCAGCAGCAATCCCGTTCCTGTGCCTCGCCGCAACGGCATGGCGTCTCCCGCAAAGCGAATCAATCCGCGCACAATAGCAAGCACCCGGAAAACCGCAGGTTAACGTTGCTTAACCATGACGTGATCGGCAGCAAGGGCGCCGGTCCGATCATTCACCACGATGGTAGGGATGGCCGCTCATGATGGTGGTGGCGCGATAGAGCTGCTCGGCCAGCATGATGCGGACCAATTGATGCGGCCAGACCATGGGCGAGAAGCTCAGCACGAGATCGGCACCGGCGACAAAGTCGGGGTCAAGTCCATCTGCCCCGCCGATGACGAAGCTGGCGGCCGGCCTGCCGTCGTCGCGCCAGCGGCCGAGCTGATGGGCAAAGGTATCCGAGCCGATGCCCTTGCCGCGTTCGTCAAGAGCGACCACCGCCCCGTCGGGCAGAGCCGCGCGCAGCCCCCGGGCTTCCTCGACCTTGCGGCTGGCGGCCGAGCCGGCGCGGGACTCGCCCAGTTCGATGACATCGAAGCCCGTCAGGGCCAGCGCCTTGCCGCTGCCCCTGGCGCGGTCAAGGTAACGGCTCACCAGTTCGCGCTCGGGGCCGGCTTTCATCCGGCCCACGGCCGCTATGGCGACGCGCATGTATGGCTAGTGGGCGTCGGCGGCAAAGTCCGCCTGCCACATCTTCTCGATATTGTAGAATTCCCGGACTTCGGGGCGGAAGATGTGCACGATGACGTCACCGGCATCGACCAGAACCCAGTCGCAATGCGGGAGGCCTTCGACGCGCGGCTTGCCGAAGCCGTTGTCGCGCAGGGCGTTGATGACCTGGTCGGCCACGGCACCGACATGGCGCTGCGAACGGCCCGAGGTCACGACCATGTGGTCGGCCAGGCTCGATTTGCCGGTAATGTCCACGGCAACGGTCTCCTCGGCCTTGGCATCGTCAAGGCAGTTGAGGATCACATCGATCATGGGGCGCGCAGGAGCCGCAACGGGCGCCTCGGCGGCGGTGAGGGTATTGTCGGGCAGTGCGGCCATCAGCAACGGCCTTCCGCCCATGCCAGTGCATGGGTCATGCGTTGGGTCAGCATCCTTGGTTGTTGATCGGAATGTGCAGGCGTCTTTGCAAACGGCAAGCAGTCAGTTCCTGTTCCGGTGAAGTCATTCACACGCGCATAATATGCGCGTCCAGAGCGTTTTTCGCAAGGTAGCCCGTCACTTTGCCTCAACCTGTTGCCGGCTTGCCCTTATTGCCGACGACGACAGCTGGGACTGGCGGCCATGCAGATAGACCCAGGCCGGTGGCGCCAGCCGGGCCAGCCGGCCGGCATCCTCCTCGTCCACCCGCCAGCGCGCCAGCGCCGCGGCAGCCCGCGAAACCGGGGCGCGGCGCCCCGATCCGGGCCGGACATAGACGGCCATGGGCACCATTGCGGCAATGTCCTGCCAGCGCTCCCAGTGGTGGAACTGCACGAGATTGTCGGCGCCCATGATCCAGACAAAGCGCCTGCCGGGCAACGTCGTGGTGAGATGGCGGACGGTCTGCCAGGAATAGGAAAAGCCAAGCGCGGCCTCGAAGCCGGTGACCCGCACCCGCGGATGATCGAGCAAGGCGCGGGCGGCGGTGACCCGGTCGGCCAGGGGCGCCAGGTCGGCATGGTTCTTGAGCGGGTTGCCGGGCGTTACCAGCACCCAGACCATGTCCAGTTCCAGCCGGCGCAGGGTCTCTTCGACCACCAGGCGATGGCCCTGGTGGATCGGATTGAAGCTGCCGCCGAACAGCCCGATGCGCATGCCTGCCCCGGAGGTGGGCAGGTCGGTAATGCCAGCGATTTTAAAGGTTTGGCGCAGGGTCAAATGGTCAGGGCCTTGTCTGGCCATTGCCGCGGACGCGGTACTTGAAGCTGGTCAGCTGCTCGACGCCCACCGGCCCGCGCGCGTGCATCTTGCCGGTGGCGATGCCGATCTCGCCGCCAAAGCCAAATTCGCCGCCATCGGCGAACTGGGTCGATGCGTTGTGCATCAGGATTGCCGAGTCGATTTCGTTGAAGAACTTCTCAACCGCCTCGGGGTCCTCGGCGATGATCGCCTCGGTGTGATGGCTCGAATAGTGCTCGATATGGGCAATGGCTGCTTCCAGACCATCGACCACCTTCACCGAAATGATCGCGTCCTCATATTCGGTCTTCCAATCCTCCTCCGTCGCGGGTGTGGCCAGCGGGATCATGGACATGACAGTCGCGTCGCCGCGGATCTCGCAACCCTTTGCCACCAGCGCCTCGACGATGGGC
>CAMLOA010000304.1 GCA_946481445.1 uncultured Devosia sp.
TCCCCGGCGACCATCTCGGTCCACTTCACCAGCTCGAACCCGCCATCGGGGTTCTCCACGATAGCCGTGCAGCTCTCAACCCAGTCGCCGGTATTGATATAGTGGATGCCCAGCCGGTCATGCATGTCGGCAAAGTGGATGTGGCCACAGATGACGCCGTCGACACCCGATTCCCTGGCCTCGTGCACCAGCGCTTCCTCGAACCGCCCGATAACGGAAACGGCGTTCTTGACCTTCTGCTTCGCCCAGGCGCTGAGCGACCAGTATTGCAGGCCCAAACGGCGCCGCACCCAGTTAATGGCGATATTGACGCGCAGGGCCGCGTTATAGGCCCAGTCGCCCACATGGGCGAGCCACTTGGCATTCATCACCACCACGTCGAACTGGTCGCCATGAATGACCAGATAGGTCTTGCCATCGGCAGTGGTATGGACGGTGCGGTCGACAAACTCGACCTCGCCGAAATAGGTGCCCAGATATTCGCGCAGGAACTCGTCATGGTTGCCGGGCAGGTAGACGACGCGCGCGCCGGCATTGGCCTTTTCGAGCAGGAGTTGCACCAGCACGTTGTATTCGGCCGGCCAGTGCCAGGCCTTGGCCAGCCGCCAGCCGTCCACGATGTCGCCGACCAGATATATGGTTTCGGCGTCGTGTGCCCGCAGGAACTCGATCAGCTGCCCGACGCGAATGGGCTTCATGCCCAGATGCACGTCCGACAGGAACATGGCTCGCACCTTTCGGACTTCGCGATCATCCGCCATTCGGCGCGGTCTCCTGCTTCGTGGACGCGCACTCTATCCGCGGATGCATCCGGAGGGAACCGTTGGCGCGCGGAAGGTGGGGAAAGCCGCGTCCAGGAGCGGGCACTGGCTATCGAATCCCGCCCTTGAGCGCCACGATCCGTGCATAGCTCTGCTCAATGCGCGCCGCAAAGGCCGGGTCGGTTTCGGCTTCGGCCAGAAGAATGTCGAGAACTTCCTGCCCCAGGCCCGGCCGATACTTGGCGGTGTTGGAGAATAGCAGCACGTCCATGCCGGCACGAACCGCCTGGGTCACGGTCTGCTCCAGGCTGAAGTGATCGCGAATGGCACCCATTTCGAGATCGTCGCTGATGACCACGCCCTCAAAGCCCAGGTCGCTCCGCAGCACCCCGTCGATCCATTGCGGCGACAGCGACGAAGGCGTCTGCGCCGCGTCGGAATAGTCGGCGTGATAGAGGTGCCCGACCATGACCATGTCCACCTGGTCGGCAGCGATCAGGGCGCGGTAGGGATCGAGCTCCTCGGGCTGCCAGGTCTTGGTGATGTCCACGAAGCCCTCGTGGCTGTCGGCCGTGGACGAGCCATGACCCGGAAAGTGCTTCAGCGCCGTGAGCAGGCCAGCCTCATGGTGGGCGGCGATGAAGGCCGCGTCATAGGCCGTCACCGTCTCGGCATCGGTGCCGAAGGCGCGCCCGTAGCGTGCGATGATCTGGTTATCCGGATTGAGATTGATATCCGCCACCGGCCCGAAATTGACCGTGAAGCCGAGATCGGCGATTGCCGCCGCCATGCGGGCATAAATCGCCTCGGCTTCGGCGGGGGAGTTGGCCCCGGCAATGCGCGCGGCATTGGGTATCTCCCGGAACCCGACATCCTCGGTCAGCCGCTCCACCGCCCCGCCCTCCTGGTCGAGCGTGATGAAGGGCAACAGGTCCGGCGATGCGGCGCGGAACGCGGCATTCATCTCGGCCACGGCATCGAGACTTTTGACATTGACCTTGAGAAACATGACGCCGCCCAGGCGGCCGGCGGCAAGCTCGTCGCGCAGGGCCCTGACCGCGGCATCGTCCGCGTCATCTCCCTGGAATCCGACCACGATCATCTGGCCGGCCATCTGCTCCAGCGTCGCCGCTGCGGCAGGCATGGCCATTGTCGTTGTTGCGGCCAGGGCCAGCAGAGCTTTGCGCAGGGTCACGAGGCAGAGTCCGGGAAGTGAATCGGTGCGCCACGATGACTGGCAAATGGCGCCGAAACAATGACTTGCCCCCATCACGGTTTCGATACCCCCATTTGGGGGATGCAAACCCCTGTCAACAATGGCAATTTGCAGCGGGCGACTTGGAGCGTGGACGGTTCTCAACCTTCCTGTCCACGAAGCTGTTGCCATTGATCGGGCGGAGGTCTTGGGGCCTCCGCCCGTGATGTTTGAGCCCTTCCCCGGCGGCGGGGAGGGGTAATCCACTACCGGTTCTGCCGGTTCTCGATCAGGTCGTTGACCACGGCCGGGTCGGCCAGGGTCGAGGTATCGCCAAGCGAACCGAAGTCGTTCTCGGCCACCTTGCGCAGGATGCGGCGCATGATCTTGCCCGAACGGGTCTTGGGCAGCCCCGGCGCCCACTGGATCAGGTCCGGGGTCGCGATCGGGCCGATCTCCTTGCGCACCCAGTTCTTGAGCTCGGTGCGCAGTTCGTCGCTGGACTGTTCGCCAGCCATCAGCGTGACATAGCAGTAAATGCCCTGCCCCTTGATGTCGTGCGGATAGCCGACGACCGCCGCCTCGCTGACCTTGGGATGAGCCACGAGCGCGCTCTCCACCTCGGCCGTGCCAAGCCGGTGCCCGGACACATTGAGCACGTCATCGACGCGGCCCGTGATCCAGTAATAGCCATCCTCGTCGCGGCGGGCGCCGTCACCGGTGAAGTAATAGCCCTTGTAGGTCTCGAAATAGGTCGAGACGAACCGGCCATGGTCGCCCCAGATGGTGCGGGCCTGGCTGGGCCAGCTGTCCTTGATGGCCAGCACGCCCTCGGCCTTGGTCTGCTCCTGCAGCTTGCCCTCGGGCGAGAGCATGACCGGTTGCACGCCGAAGAACGGCTTGGTGGCCGAACCGGGCTTGGTCGCGATGGCGCCGGGGAATGGGGCAATCATGTGGCCGCCCGTCTCGGTCTGCCACCAGGCGTCCACGATCTCGCAGCGCCCCTTGCCGACCTTGTTGTAATACCACATCCAGGCTTCCGGATTGATGGGCTCGCCCACCGTGCCGAGCAGCCGCAGGCTGGGCATGTCGTATTTGTCGACGAATTCGGACCCCGCGCCCATCAGGGCACGGATCGCCGTGGGGGCCGTGTGGAAGACGTTGACCTTGTGCTTCTCCACCACCTGCCAGAACCGGCTGGCATCGGGATAGCTCGGAATGCCCTCGAACATCAGGCTGGTCGCGCCGTTGGCCAGCGGACCATAGACGATATAGCTGTGCCCGGTGACCCAGCCCACATCGGCCGTGCACCAGAAGATCTCTCCGCGCCTGTAGTCGAAGCTCAGCTGGTGGGTGAGCGAGGTGTAGAGGATGTAGCCGCCCGTGGTGTGCAGCACGCCCTTCGGCTTGCCGGTCGAACCGGAGGTATAGAGGATGAAGAGCGGGTCCTCCGCGTTCATCGGTTCGGGGTCGTTGAACGGTTCGACGCCCGCGGCGGCCTCGTGCCACCACACGTCGCGGCTGCCCTTCATGGGCACGTCGGCGCCGGTATTGTGCACGACCAGCACCTTGGACACGCCGGGGCAGTCCTCGAGCGCCTTGTCGACATTCTTCTTGAGCGGCACGGCCTTGCCGCCGCGACGGCCCTCGTCGGCAGTGATGACCACCGAAGAATCGCAATCGTTGATACGGCCGGCCAGGGCGTCGGGCGAGAAGCCCCCGAACACCACCGAATGCACCGCCCCGATGCGCGCGCAGGCGAGCATGGCATAAGCCGCCTGCGGGATCATGGGCAGGTAGATGGTGACGCGGTCGCCCTTCCTGACGCCAAGGGACTTCAGCACATTGGCGCAGCGGCAGACCTTTTCGTGCAGCGTGC
>CAMLOA010000305.1 GCA_946481445.1 uncultured Devosia sp.
GTGAACCGCTGAAGCCCGCCCTGAAGACCATCCGGGCGGCCAAGATACGCGCGGTGGCGTGGGTCAGTTCATCCACACCACGGTGCGGGTGGCGCTGTCGACCAGAGCCGGGCGATCGCCGATATAGATATAGGCATAGCTGGAATCGGGCACCGGGGTCAGTTCGACCGCTTCGGGCACCACATAGCCGACCACGACATCGCCTTCCAGCTCGACCGGATCGACCGGATTGGAGACGACGAAATCGGCCGAGGCCTGGGGCACCAGGTAGCCGGGCGACTGCACGAAGGCGCGGCTTTCCATATCCACGATCCAGACGCGGTCATTGGCATAGACATAGCCGTAGCGGTCGTCGCCCTGGATGGGGTGGATGGTCACCTCGGCGGGGACGACAAAGCCGAGCTCGGCATTGCCTTCGAGATAGATGGGCTCGACCGGATTGGCCATGGCGTAATCGACCGAGGTGGCGGCAATGCCGGCTTCGGCACCGATGACGGCGCCAGCGAAGCCGCCGATGACGGCACCGATCGGGCCGCCCAGCACGCCGCCCACGACAGCGCCGGTGGCGCCGCCGCCCGAAGCGCCGACAACGGCGCCGGCATCAGCATCGGAGCCCGCTTCCTGGGCGATGGCAGGGGTCATGGCGGCGAGCGAAATGGTGGCCAGCGAGGCCAGGAGAAGTTTCTTCATCTGTTATTGTCCTTGTTTCCCGCGGGTGGCGAACCACCCGGTCTTGCGGAATGGCATGGGCTTTGGGGCATCCCATGCCGGCTTGGTTCCGCCCCGTGGCCGCATAACGGGAGGGGCCGGGATGGGTTCCCCTGGCCCGATCACGATTGGGCCGTTGACAAGCCCCCTGCCCGCCCCGAAGCATGGCGCCGAAACAGGCAGGGGAACCAGCACGATGGAGCGGACGGGCATGCCGGAGCGGGCAATGGCGCGGCTGCGCCGGAGCGGGGGCAGGTGGACGCTGGCGCTGCTGGCCGGGCTGCCGCTGGCCGCGCCGGCGGCGGCGGACGAGGCGGAGATCAAGGCGTTCCTGATCGATTACCTCACCGAGGGCGGGCAGCATGATGTGGGGCCGGCAAAGGTGGCCATTGCCCATGCCGACCTCGATGGGGACGGCACCGATGAGGCCATCGTCTATCTCCTGGGCCAGTACTGGTGCGGCTCGGGCGGGTGCAATGCCTATGTGCTGCAGGCGGAGGGCGACAGCTGGGCCATCCGCATGGAAACCAGCGTGACGCAGACGCCGATCGGGGTGCTGGACACGGTGACCAATGGCTGGCGCGACATCTTCGTCACCGTGGGCGGCGGCGGCTCGCCGGGCGGGATGGTGGCGATGAGCTTTGACGGGACCATGTATCCGGCCAATCCCAGCACGGCCGGCACGCCCGGCAAGCTCAAGGGCGCGGTGCTGATCGGCGCCGACGACATGGGCGAGCCCCTGCAATAGGCGCTGCCCCCTGCCCCTCCGGTAAATTCGGCGCCGGGCCGGGATGACAGGGGCGGGCCGGGCTGGCACGATGGCGGCGGCCCGGGCCATTCCGGGCCGGCGATGTTTTGTCCAAGCAAGGGAACGGCACCATGAAGCGCAGCGCGACGGCGAACTGGACTGGCACACTCACCGACGGCAAGGGCACGCTCAGCAGCCAGAGCGGGGCGCTCTCGAGCCTGCCCTATACGTTCAAGGGCCGCTTCGTCGACGAAACCGGCCAATCGGGCACCAATCCCGAAGAGCTGATCGCGGCGGCCCATGCCGGGTGCTATGCCATGCAGCTCTCCCATTTCCTGGCCGAGAACGGCACCCCGGCCACCAGTCTCGACGTGACGGCCGCGGTGGAGCTGATCCCCGGCACGGGCATAACCGGCAGCGCGCTGACGCTGGTGGGCAATGTGCCCGGGATCGACGCGGCCAAGTTCGGCGAGCTGGCCGAAAAGGCCAAGACCGCCTGCCCGGTCTCCAACGCCCTGGGCGCCATCGCCATCACGCTGGACGCGCGCCTCGCCTGACGGGCGGCGGGCATGACCGGGGCGCGCCGGAGCGCCGGACGGCGCAGGCGCCTCCGGACATGCGGCAATGAGCGGACCCCGAGGCGGGCTGCGCCTCTGGTATTTTTAGTATGAGACGCAAGCCGCCTCGGGGTGCCGGTTTTTGGAACTGTACGGTCCTGGGGGACGCTCGCCCTGTCGTGACCGCCTCGGAACCTGCGCGGGAGGCAAAGCCCGCGCCCGGCTCACCCCGCCACTGTTCGCCTGCAGGCCGCCCGAGCGGGGTGATGGGGGCATTATGCGCCGTGTTTCGGCGAGGGGGACAAGATGGATAAGTGGACCCTGGACTGCCCCCGACGCTCGATCCGTCACCCTCGGGATTGACCCGAGGGCGCTGCACCAGGCCGAACCGCCGCAAGTGAAGAGCCCGCGGGTCAAGCCCGAGGGTGACGCCCGGTGGAGGCCGAAGCGGCCGGTTCCACCATTGCGACCACCCCCGGCGCACCGGTTCGCGCGGCCAGGCCGGCCCGGAACCCATCCTCATAGGCGATCTGCTGCCGCCCCTTGATGAGCCGTCTCAGCTTGTCGCGGAGATCGGTGGCATCCGGGCGCTCGGCCTTGAGCGCGGCGGCGGGCGGGTTGAGGCGCATGATCGGCAGGTAGCCGGTGTGGAGGCGCCAGATGCGGCAATTGAAACGCTCGTCCCAGCTGGTGTGGCGGCTCTCCCAGCTTTCGAGCGCCGCCAGGGCCTGGCCGAGCTGGGTGGCGAGGCCCATGAGGTCGGGCGCAGCGACCGGCAGGCGCTCCTTGCGCTGGCGGGTGAAGGCGGCGCAATCGGCGAGCAGGCCTTCGGCGCTGATGCGCAGGGCATCGGAGACGGGCGCATTGGGCTTTTTGGCGCCGAGGGCAATTGTGTCCTTGTGGAGGGCGGCAAGGCTCAGCCACAGCGCCTCGTGTCGCTCGGCCTGTGGCTTGGTGGTGGTGCCCGGTGCGGGGACCGGCGCAGCCTGCCCCGCAGGCTGGCCTTGAGCGCCGGGCGCGAAAGGCGGGCGGCTGGTTTGTGTGGTCATGGTTTTTCCTGTGCCGGCGGGATGCCGGACAGGAGAGGGTAAGGCGGGGTGGAGGGGCGGGGATTAGTTTACCAGTTGGTGGGGATAAGGGCGAAGTCCCCTCGCCAGTTTGCGGCCTCATAAATTCCTTCAACCTCACCCCAAGCATGCTTGTCTGCATGATCAAGAACTATGATCTGCAATTGGTGATTGAACGAAGATGCTGCGCGAGAAAGCGATTCAAAGATTTTTCGTGTTCGCAACAGATCACCCATGTACCTCTCGCTGTCAGCGTCGGCGGACCTATCGAATGTGTCGCTTGGAAAATAGACTTGGCTCGGTTGATCGATTATCAGAAACGTTGGAATGGGATTGTTGACGCCCCGATGGAGGAAGACTCCGTGAAGGGCGAGAAATGTGGCCAGATGGTACGCCATCCAATTTTGACCGCTACCAACCTCCCATACATATCTGCCTTTGTATGTTCCCCGTGGTCAAATCGGAGATTCAAGTCACGTTCGTCCAACCGAGGAACTCCCGATGTGCCGGGCACGCCGATAGCTTCAATAAATCGCTCGATGTAGCTGGAGATGCTTCTCCTGACCTGCTGCTCCCTATTCAATCGGGTTTGTGCATCGTTTAATCTAGCCAATTCGCTGATCTGTCTATCGATTGCATTCAACTGATCTTGCAGTCCGCCTTCACCTTCGACAACAGCCAACGAATTGAGGGCTTGCTCGGTGCTTCCTATGAAGCGGTAAATTCCCTCGAGGGTGAACTGTTCGC
>CAMLOA010000306.1 GCA_946481445.1 uncultured Devosia sp.
TATTGGCGTACTGCCGGGCCTCTTCCTGCAGGCGATCCTCGTCCTGCTCGGCGCGCTGTACTTCGTTGAACGCATCGGCCACCTCGGCGGGCGGGGCAGCGTTTTCGATGGAGATCTGGCTCACGCGCACGCCCAGATTGTAGCTGTCGAGAATGGTCTGGGTGATCTCCTGCACCTCGATGGCTATGCCGGCGCGGTCGTCACGGAAGATGTCCTGCGCAGGCCGGCGGCCCACCACCTCGCGCATGGCGCTCTCGGCGGCATTGCGCACCATGTCCTCGGGGTCGCGGACATTGAACAGATAGTCGATCGGGCTGGCCACCGACCACAGCACGGCAAACCGGACGTCCACGATGTTCTGGTCGCCCGACAGCATCAGGCCGTCATCCCCGCGCGCACCTGCGCCCGAGGCGGAGCCGATCGAGGTTTGATTCTCGGTGACGGTGACGCGCTCGACGGTTTCGATCGGCCACAGGTGGAAGTGCAGGCCTGGCATAGACAGTTCGGGCTTGGGCGCGCCGAACCGCAGTTCGACACCGACTTCCTGCGGGTCCACGGTATAGATCGAATTGAGGGCCCAGAAGGCCACCAGCGCCAGGGCGCCACCAATCAGCGCCCAGCGTCCACCGGGGATGCCCCCGCGGAACTGATCGCGGCCGCGATTGAGAATTTCCTCGAGGTTGGGTGTATTGCCGCCCGGACGACGCGGACCACCCCCACCACCGGGAGCCTGCCCCCAGGGGCCGCCATTGTTGTTGCGGCCACCCCCGCCTCCGTTATTCTCCCACGGCATCGCGTCCCTTTCGGATAAATTCGTTTCGTTGTGGACTTATATAGGCAAGCCCGGAGCCCGATCAATGTGCGCCGGTCTGTCTGCGCTCATACACTTTGACGCGGTATGCGGCCTCGTCCCTTGGCCCTGGAACGACCTCGGGTTCGTCACGGATCACCCATTCTGCCGGATCTATGGCCGGAAACCGGATGTCTCCGTCGGGCGCGAGGTCGATATGGCTGACATAGAGCCGGTCGGCGCGCGGCATCATTTGCGCGTAGAGCTCGCCGCCGCCGATGATCATGATTTCGTCAACGCCGTCCGCCTCGGCGATCTTGTGCGCCTCTTCCAGAGCCGTCTCGATGTCGTGGGCCACCAGAACACCCTCGGGCTGATAGCCGCTCTGCCGGGTGATCACGATGTTGGCGCGCCCGGGCAAGGGTTTGCCCACTGTTTCAAATTGCTTTCGCCCCATGACCACGGGCTTACCCATCGTGGTGCGCTTGAAGAAAGCCATGTCAGAGGGGATACGCCAGGGAATGGTCTGGTCATTGCCGATCACGCCATTTCTGGCCACGCCCACGATCATCGCGATCCGGATCATGGCGCACCCAGGCTCAGCAGCGCCTCGCCATCGACCCGAACCTTGGTCCACTCGTCCTGCATAACGCCGCCCTGGCTCTTGTAGAACTCGATGCTCGGCTCATTCCAGTCGAGCACCCACCACTCGAAGCGGCCCAGGCCTTCGGCGACGCAGCGCCGGGCGAGGTTGACCAGCAGCGCCTTGCCAATGCCCTTGCCGCGCATGGACGGGTCCACGAACAGGTCCTCCAGCCAGATGCCGTGCCGGCCCTGAAAGGTCGAATAGGTGTAGAACCACAGCGTGAACCCGACAGGCTCGCCCTCCCATTCGGCAATCTCGCAAAAGACCTTGGGATCGGGCCCGAACAGGTCGCGCAGGATGTCGGCCTCGCTGGCCTTGGCCTCGTGGCTCAGTTTCTCATACGCAGCCAGGGCAGCGATGAAACGGACGATGAGCCCGGCATCGGCCGCGGCGGCAGGGCGGATGTGCAGAGACGCGGTCAACTTGCGCTATAACTCCCCGCTCAGTTCGCGGGCTGCCGCTCGAGGATCAGGATCTCCAGCTCACGGTCCGGCCAGAAATCGGTCTTCACCATCTCGAAGGTCGTCGGCCCGATCTTCTTGACGTCTTCGCCGCAGAACGACACCAGGTTGTCCGGGCTGCCCTTGTCCACCACGAGGCGGAAGTTCTCGATGGCGCCGCCGCCCCAGTTTCCGCCGGTGGTCAGGATGTAGGAGATCCAGCTCTCGAAGAACGGCGCCGACCACGGTTCATCCGGGCTGGTGAGCGTGGCACGAACGGCATCGAGGAAGTCCTCGTCGGTGCAGTACTTCTGGGCATATTCGGCAGCCGGATCGTAGTCTTCGTAGGGTTCGCTGAGGAAAGCCACGCCCACCGTGCCGCCCACACTTGGCTTGTAGCGATGCTCGACCGTCACCACCTCGCCCGCCGGGAATGTGGCCTCCCAGGTGTAGGTGGCACGATAGGTCCAGGCCGGCCAGTAGTGCTTCTCCCAGCCGCTGCCCGAGTCGAACTCGTCCGGTATCACCATGCCCAGGTGATAGAGTTCGGCTATGGTCTCATCGTCAAGCGCATCGGTTGCCTGCGTGGCGGCGTCCCGTATCGGCACCAGCGGCAGGCCCAGCTGCTTGAGCAGCTTGGTCCGGTCCACGCCGAATGCATAGGCATATTCGTGCAGAGTGACGTCGACCGGCTCGCCGTTGAACGTGGTTTCAAACTGGAAGAGATTGTCTTCCGGGCCTTCCGGAAAGGCCACGGGCGACCAGAAATTGGGCACGATCTCGGGCATCGGAAAGGCAACGAGGATGTCGTGATCGACGTCCGACTGGTTGCGGAACTCGTAGACCACGCGGATTTCTTCCTTGGAGATGTAGAGCTCCTCGCTCTGCATCACGATGTCCTGGTTGGACACAAACTCGAGGCCACCCGTGGTCAGCACTGCCGACGTATCGTTGGCGGCAACGGGTGCAACCGCCAGCATCAGGCCGGCAACCAGCGTCAATCTCATCGCATTCCTCCACGTGGATCGCCTTTCCTCTAGCATGCAGCCGGAAGGCGGTCAGCGGGAATCTCTACGTCAGCCGGTGCGCCCAAGATACTGGAACCACTTGCGTTCCAGCGCCGCCTCGAGATCCATTCCCTGGTTGCGGGCAAACAGCAGCAGCATGGCCAGAACGTCCGCAGCCTCGTCTTCGAAGGCCAGGCGAAGCTCTGCTTCGGACGCGCCCTTGAGGCGGCCGCGCCCGGTAAGCTTGAGGTACTCGGCAGCCAGTTCGCCGAGCTCTTCCTGCAGCTTGATCAGGTACCAGTCATCGTCACGCGTTATGCCGTTGCGGGCGGCATAGATGTCCGAAACCTCGGCCACCAGGGCCGAGAGTTCACCGAGCGGGCGGTTCATACCGCCACCGCGCCCTTGATGTGGGGATGGGGATCGTAGCCTTCGAAGGTGAAATCCTCGAAGGTGAAGTCCTCCAGCCGCGTGACCTGCGGATTGATGCTCAAGGTCGGCAGCGGCCGGGGCTCCCGCGTAAGCTGCAGGCGGGCCTGTTCGAAGTGGTTCGCATAGAGGTGGACGTCGCCAAAGGTATGGACGAAGTCGCCCACGCCCAGGCCCGTCACTTGCGCCACCATATGGGTCAGCAGCGCATAGGAAGCGATGTTGAACGGCACGCCCAGGAACGTGTCGGCTGATCGCTGGTAGAGCTGGCAGCTCAGTTTTCCATTGGCCACATAGAACTGGAACAGGCAATGGCATGGGGGCAGCGCCATCTCGTCCACCTCGGCCGGGTTCCATGCCGAAACGATATGGCGGCGCGAATCCGGCTTGCTTCGGATGGATTCGATGACGTTGGCGATCTGGTCGATATGCCCGCCGCCCGGCGTCGGCCAGCTGCGCCACTGGGACCCGTAGACCGGCCCCAAGTCACCGTTCTCGTCGGCCCACTCGTC
>CAMLOA010000307.1 GCA_946481445.1 uncultured Devosia sp.
CACCTTATCCACCGGACGCCACCTCCCCCTTGATGGGGGAGGCTGGGAGGGGGTGCGAGAGCCACAATGCGGGGCGTGGCGCCACTGCGGGCGCTGCTTTGGCCGTGCCGGATTCAGCGCCCGTGATTCACCCCACCCTCACTCCCTCCCCACAAGGGGGAGGGAAGCCGGGGCGGGACGATGAGGCTCAGTGCGGCTCGTGGGCATCGGCGGTGCCCAGGAGCCAATAGCCGGCGGCCTTGACATATTCCGGGTCGAAACCGCGCTCGTCGATCAGGTGGGCCCGCACGGCCTTGCTCATAGTGCTCTCGCCGGCAATGTAGGCATAGGCATCGCCCCGGGGCAGGGTGGCGGCGCGGAGGGCGTCGAGGACCAGGCTGGTCGTGCCGGCGGGCCGGCCGTTGCGGTGGACCCAGGACAGGGACACCGTCGCGGCGGTGTGGAAGGCCTGTTCCTCCGCCTTGTCTGCCACTTCGATGATGGCGACGACCCGGCTGCCGGCGGGCAGTTCCTCGATGCGGCGGCCGATGGCGGGCAGGGCGGTTTCATCGCCGGCCAGCAGATACCAGTCGAAGGCAGCGGGCACGACCTGGCTGCCGCGCGGGCCGCCGATCACCAAGGCCGCGCCCGGCCTGGCCCGGGCCGCCCAGGTTGCGGCGGGGCCATCGCCGTGCAGCACGAAATCGAGCTCGAGCCAGCCCTCGGCAATGCTCCAGTAACGGGGCGTATAGTCGCGCATTTCGGGGCGCGTCCCCGGCGCGAACTCGGCGCCGCCGGGGCCGACGGGCGGCAGTCGAGGGGCGACGCCCTCCGCGAAGAAGAAGGCCTTGACGTGGTCGGCATGGCCGAGCGAGGCAAATCCGGTGAGGTCCCCCGACAGGCGAAAACGCCGCATCAGGGGCGTGATGTCGGTGACGGCGGTGACGGTGAGCAGGCGCAGCCTGGTATCATGGCGGTAGCGCTGGATGGCGCGGGCACTGGCAGCGGTTTCGCTCATCGGTCCAACATAATCCTGAATATGTTAGTCAGCAATTACGCCTGCGACAGGTCGATGGCAAGCGTCCCGATGGCGAAACCCCGTCATCCGGGCAGGGATGCGCGAAAGGGGGGTGGTCCCCGGCGGCCCGGGGTGCCACACATGCAGGGGTGCAACACTGGACAGACCATGCATCGGCTGCTTGCCCGCTTCATCGCCCGGCATGAACCCCGCAATGACTGGCGGGTGCACGCCAAGTCGGCGGCTGCCACCGCGGCCAGCGTCACGCTGATCGGCGGGCTGTCGGCGCTGACCGGGCTGCCGCTGCTGCTGGCGCCGCTGGGACCGACGGCTTTGGTCATCTTCGGCCAGCCGCATTCGACCAATGCGCAACCCATCAACATCTTTGCCGGCTACCTGATCGGCACCACCCTGGCCGTGCTGGCCATGGCGCTGGTGCCCGAGCCGTGGTGGCTGGCCACGCTTTGCGTGGGCCTGACCATGCTGGTCATGCTGGTGCTGCGGGTGACCCATCCGCCGGCCGCGGCCGTGCCGCTGCTGGCCTATTCGGGTCCGGTCGAGCCGATCGTGCTCTATGGCGTGCTGTTCGCGGCCTGCACCCTGCTGGTGGTGCTGGGCATCATCGTCCATCGCCTGCCGCCGCGGGGCCGCTACCCGCTGCCCCTGACGCAAGAAATCGATCAGGAATAGCCCAGCATGGCGTCCTGTGCCTGCCGCAGGGCATAGAGGCGCGTGGTGGTGTCGGGCGTGCAATTGGCGGCGGTGAGCAATTCACCCTTCCTGACCGCAGCCGTGACCCGGCCGCCTTCGAGCAGGCCGACCGGAATGGCGGCCGCGACGCGGCTGTCCGTGACGGTCATGGTATAGCTGCGGTAGCAGGTCTCGCCGATGGCATCGAGGGGTTCACCGGGCCTGAGGTCGCGCTTGGCGACGGCACAGACCTCGGCCACCGGGCGGGGCAGGGGCACCATGTCGGGCTTGCCATAAAGCATGATGCGCGCGCAGGTCAGCGGCACTTCCAGGCTCGTCAGGTGGTAGGGTCGGAAGAAGCTGTAATAGGGGCCATGGCCGATATGGAGATCATCCATGCGCTCGATGATGCGCGGGTGCTCGGCCTTGACGATGACGAAGACCCCGGGGGCCACGCCCTTGCCGATGGTGTAGTCGACCACGCCGGACCCGTTGAGGATGCCGCCATCGGCCTTGGGGATCAGCACCCGGGCCATGGCGTCGCGGTCGGCGCTGGGCCCATGCATGCCCGGCACGTCGGGCAGAAGGCCGGTGGCATTGGCGATGGCGCACATTTCCACCGCCGTCTTGGAGCCGTCCACGAACTCGACCAGCATGCGCGGGTTCATGTTCCGGCGCGCGGCTTCCTCGCGATAGTCGTCGGGCACGGCATCGTGCTTGAGCGGATTGTTCTTGCCCTTGCCGGCGGCGACGATGGGCAGGCCCAGGGCGGAGACGAATTCGATCAGTTCCATGCAGGAACTGGGCTCGTCCCCCGCGCCGACGGAATAGACCACGCCGAGCCGGTCGGCCTGGGCCTTGAGGTAGGGGCCGATGGTGACGTCGGCCTCCACGTTCATCATGACCACATGCTTGCCGTGTTCCATGGCGGTGAGGTCGTAGTCGGCAGCAACGCCGGGCTTGCCGGTGGCATCGATCACCACGTCGATGCCCGGCGTGGTCACCAGCGTCTCGGCCGAGGTGATGGCGATCCGGCCGGCCTCGATGGCCGCCATGGCGGCCGCGGGCGTGTCGGCGACCTTGCCGCGGGAATCGTCGCCATAGGCGATGGTCATGGCGTCGAGCGCAGTGTGGGGACGGCGGGTGGCGATGGCCGCCATCTCGATGCCGGCCATCAGGCTCATCTGGGTGACCAGATCGGTCCCCATCTCGCCCGAACCGATGACCCCCACACGGATCGGCCGGCCGGTTTCGGCACGGGCGGCGAGGTCGCGGGCAATGCCGGTAAGGGCGATGGGACGGGTCATCAGGGCGGATCCGGGAGCGGGTTGGGCCCTGCGATACCCCCCTCCCGCCGCTCCGTGCAAGGGGGCAGATCGGGCAGGCCGTTCACGGCGCCGGCGGGGAGCGCTAACGAAACGTCAAAAACGATCCAAATTCAAAGCGTTCTGCACGCCAATCAAGGTTAGCACTTCTTAAACCGTTCCCGTGGAAACTGGCTCGTGGAGAGAACTCCGGGGGCACGTATTCGCCATGGTCAGCAAGTCCAGCAAAACCGTCGCGTTGCCGGCGATTGTCGATCTCGACTCGCTCGACGGCATCCGCGACGGCCTGATCGACGCCATCGAGGAAGGCCCCGTTGCCGTCTCGGCGCGCGCCGTCGAACGCGTATCGACCAATGCGCTGTTCATGCTGATCAGCGCCGCCGAAACGGCCCGGAGAAACCATTTTGAGTTCGCTATTGAACAGCCGAGCGCGGCGCTTGTGTCCGCAATCGAGCGGCTGGGCCTTGGTGCCCAGTTTTCGGGGATGATGAGAGGATGACGACTTTGCGGGTTCTGACGGTCGACGATTCGCGGACCATTCTGGCGATGCTGCACCACACGCTCAGCAATGCCGGATTTGAAGTGCTGCAGGCCGAGGATGGCAAGCAGGGCCTCGATGTCCTCAAGAGCCAGGAGGTTGATGTGGTGATCACCGACATCAACATGCCGGTGATGGACGGCATCGAGTTCATCAAGAATGTGCGGGCCACCGGGCAGCACCAGAGCCTGCCCATCCTGATCCTGACCACCGAGACCAGCCAGGACAAGCGCGACCAGGGCAAGGCGGCCGGCGGCACCGGCTGGATCG
>CAMLOA010000308.1 GCA_946481445.1 uncultured Devosia sp.
CGCCGCGCAATTGCGGCTGGATCGCATGCAGGCACAGACATAGCGGTCGGGGACCCTCTCCCGCTTGCGGGAGAGGAACACCCGCTACAAGGTCAGCTGATTTTGTCCGCCTCAGCCCAAGCCGCCTTCAGCTTCTCCACGGTAAACCCCGGCGCCCGCGCTGCCGAGAGCACCGGCACTTCCTTGCGCATCACCACTTCGATGGCCCAGGCCATACGCTCGATATGCTCGGCCGGGATGACCACGCCGCCATGCCGGTCGGCATGGATCAGGTCCCCCGGCCGGACGCTCATGCCGAATACCGTCACCGGGCAGTCCAGTTCCGTCACGTGCACGAAGGCGTGGCTGGGGCCCACCGCTCCCGCGATCACCTGGTAGCCTGGATCAAGCATGCCAAGATCGCGCAGCACGCCATTGGTCAGCGTCCCGGCAACGCCCAGACCCTTGTGCTGGGCCACCTGCATTTCGCCCCAGAACCCGCCGATGACGTGGGGCCAGTCGGTATCCTCGATCACCGCGATATTGGGCCCGTCCCCCGCCGCGACATATTCGTAATAGGCCATGCGCAGCGCCCGCACCTCGGCCGCCGGCTTCTGTGCCGGCGAAGAAGCGCGGATCCTCGCCGTGCGCGCAAAGCCCACTATCGGCGGCAGGCTCGGATCGGCGCAGACCACCGGGTGCTTGGTAAAGCCCTCCGCGGTCCGCCCGCCCATCACGTGCTCGAGGGCATTGCAGACGGTCGGCGTGTCCGCCTTGCGCAGGGCGGCGAGAACGTCGGGCGCAATGGTGGGATTGGATCTTTGTTCCGTCACCGCGCTGCTACTCCGCCGCCTGCGCCGCCGCAAAGACCGGCGCGGCTGGTGCTGCCGCGCCACGCACGACAAAGGCAATGGCATCGGCCGAAGCCGGATTGCGGAAACCATGGACCAGCCCGATCGGCACGGTCAGCGTATCGCCTGCGCCCATGATCAGCTTGCCATCAGCCCAGTTGACCTCCAGCGTCCCGGACTGCACGAAGATCACTTCCTGCTCGGACCGGCTGTGCGGGGCGATGGTGGCGCCGGTCTCCAGCTTCAGGCGCCGCAGCGCGAAGCCGTGCTGCCAGTGCCCGACAATGGGTCCGGCCTTGAAGCCGTCGCCGGCATCCACGTCGCCGATGACCGGGGCCTCCTCCACCCCCTCGCCGGCGAGCGGCGAGTTGGGATTGGCTTTCATGTCGGCCGGCTTGAGCGCGTATTTCGCCAGTTCCGACATCGGCGGCGTCGCCAGCTCTCTGAGCTTTTCGGCGGTCGGCGGCTGCTCCAGTTCGGCGCCTTCGGGCACTTTCTCGCCCAGCGTGGTGTCGATCAGCTTGCCGCCCTTGAGCAGCTTGAGGCCGAAATCCTCGGCCATCTTGAACACGCTCGGGGCCCAGACCACCTTGCCGGGGTCGTCGTGCCCAAGCACGACATAGAGGAAACCCGTCCCCTCGTCGCGCTTTTCGAAGCCCCGGAACATGTGGGTGGGCACCGTGGCCACGTCGCCGGGCTCCACGTCCAGGTAGCCCTCGTCCTTGTTGGCTCCGAACAGGAAGCGCCACTTGCCGGTATGGACCACGAAGGTTTCCGCCGTAAGGTGGCTGTGCTGGGAATTGGTGCATCCGAAGGGCTGGCGGGCGGCGCCCACGTTGAATCCATGCGCCTCGGGAATATGCACCACCTGCGCCGGGTTCTCGCTCACACCCGGCCCGATGATGGTGAAGTTCTCCTTGCGGTCCGATCCCGGCGTGCGCGCATCGATGAAGGCATTCCGGAGCCCCTTGAGGTCCGCGTAGCGCACCAGGCGCTTCTCCATTTCGGCTTGAGTCCACTTGGTCATGGCAGAATCCTCTTCACTCGCAAAAGGGGGATGGATGAGATCTTTTTGCATTCGTATGCAACATAAGGTCGCAACGGGGCGCAGCATGGGCGGGCTGTGGCATGGTCAGGCTCCCTTGGGTCGCCAGATGCGGCGTCCGTCCATGTCGACGATGCCGTCCTTGGGCAGGCGGGCCGACGTCCGCACGATCAGGTCGCCATTGAGCACCCGATGCTCGGGCTCGATATCGCCGCTGGCAATCTGGTCCATCAGGATTTCGACCGTGGCTTCCACCATGCGCTTGAGCGGCTGGCTCATCGAGGTGATGCCATAACTGGGCCAACGGGCAGGCCCCACATCGTCATAGCCGATGATGGACAGGTCCTGGGGGATGGAGAGGCCCAGTTCGTGCCGCGCCACGTCCATCACAAAGACCGCCATGTGGTCGTTGGCGACAAAGATGGCATCGGGCCGGTCGGGGCGCGACAGCATCTTGCGTGCCGCCGCCTCGGCATCGGCGCGTGAGTAATTGCCATACTCGAGCATGATGTCGGTGATGCCATGCGCGGCCAGGCCTTCCACGAAGCCCTGGTGACGGTCGCGGTTGGTGGAGGAGTTCTCGAGCCCCGCAATATAAGCATAGCGCGTGTGCCCCCCGGCCACCAGGAACTCGGCCGCACGCCGCCCGCCTTCGCGGTTGCGCGTGGTGACGCTGGAGACGGCATCGCGCTCAGTGGTCCGGTTCAGCAGCACGACGGGGATCCCCGCTGTCGCGCACTCCTCGGACAGTTCGGACGACAGCGACGTCGACGCCAGGATGATGCCATCGACGCGATACTGCATGAGTTGGTCGAATACAGGGTCGCTGTCGCGATCCTTGAAGCCGGTGAACAGCAGAAGGTGATAGTTCTCGGCCGCCAGCGCCCGGCCCAATTCCTCGAGCACTTCGGGATAGAACAGGTTTTCCAGGTAGGCCATCACCACGGCGATGATGCGCGAGCGGTTGGTGATCAGCGAACGGGCAATGGCATTGGGCCGGTAGCCCAGTTCCTTGGCCGAGGCCAGCACCTTGGCGCGCGTCTTGGGCGAGATCGAAGCGCCGGGCGTGAACGTGCGCGAGACGGCCGATTGCGAGACGCCGGCATGCTCGGCGACCTGGCTGGACGTGACCCCTGGTTTTCTTACTCCGCCGTCCATCCGCCATCCACCAGAAGAGCCGTGCCGGTCACCAGTGCGGCGGCATCGGAAGCCAGGAATACGACGGGGCCCATGATGTCTTCGACCCGACCCAGCCGGCCGAGCTTGATCTTGGACAGCACCCAGCTGCGGAAATCGGGATCGTTGAGGTTTTTGGACGTGAGTTCGGTCTCGATGAACGTGGGACAGACAGTGTTGACCCGAATATTGCTGGCGCCCAGCTCGATGGCCATGGCCTTCGTCAGGCCTTCAACAGCATGTTTGCTCGCCGCATAGACGGCACGGGCCGGCCCGCCGACATGGCCCATCTGCGATGAGATATTGATGATGGAACCGGACTTTCCCGACTCCACCAACCGGGCGACCACTGCCTGGGAGACGAAGATGGTCGCCGCAAGGTTGAGGTCCATCACCGCCTGGTAATTGTCGGGGGTAATGTCGGCAAAGCTTGAATGCCGCGCCGTCCCGGCCGAATTGACCAGCACCTGGAATGGCTCGACCTCCGCGATGAAGGCCTTGACCGCCGCGGCGTCGGTAATGTCCACCGCCACGCCTTCGGCGATCATGCCGGCCGCGCTCATCTGGTTGACGACGGTTTCCACATCGGCCGCCGTCCGCGCGGCAACGGTCACGGCGGCGCCCGCTTCCGCCAGCGCCACCGCCGCACCCAGCCCGATGCCACGCGTGCCCCCGGTGACGAGGGCCCGCCTGCCGTCGAGACGAAAGCTGGGGGTGCGGGGCAGGTTCATCTTATTGTGCGGCCTGGATGCGCGGCAAAGCGCCC
>CAMLOA010000309.1 GCA_946481445.1 uncultured Devosia sp.
CCTGGAAAGACGCGCTGGCCGGCGGCTCGAGCGCCTTCGTTTCCTTCGTGCCCGATCTGGCTGCACCCGGCGCGCTGGCCATGATGCAGCGCTTCGTCGCCGCCGCCCGCGAGGCTGGCCTCGGCAAGCTGGTCCTGCTCACAGGCCGCGGTGAAATCGGCGCAATCGCCGCCGAGAACGTGGTGCGCGAGTCCGGGCTCGCCTGGACCATCGTCCGCGCCGCCTGGTTCAACCAGAACTTCAGCGAAGGCTACCTGTTCGACTCGGTCCTGGAAGGCCATCTCTACATGCCCGCCGGCGATCGCAAGGAGCCCTTCGTGGATGCCGATGATATTGCCGACGTGGCCACGGCGGCCCTGCTGGACGACCGGCACAATGGCCAGATCTACGACGTCACCGGCCCTGACCTGCTGAGCTTTGCCGAAGCTGCCGCCCATCTCGCCACCGCCAGTGGCCGTCCCTATCACTATGTGCCGGTGACGCTCGACGAGTTCCATGCCGGCCTCGTTCAGGCACTCGGCCAGGAAATGGCTGACCTGCTGAGGGTTATTGCCGATGAGACGCTGGATGGCCGCAACGCCTGGGTCGGCGATGGCGTGCCGCGCGCTCTCGGCCGTCAGCCGCGCCGCTTCGCCGATTTCTGCGCCGGTGCCGCTGCCTCCGGCGCCTGGTCCGCCCACGCCGCCGCCGAGTGATCCGGGATCGTCAACGGCCGTGCAACGGGCCGTTGATTTCCCTGCCTTTGGGCTTGCCCCCCGCTGCCCCCTCCGCTAGACCGCAGCAAATCTTCCGGGGAAGGGAGCGCATGGCCCAAGCTCGCGCCAGCACAACCACGTCACCCGCCGGTTCGTCCGGCGATTTCCCACCATTCAGCCAGAAGCATCTGCTCTCCATAGCCGATCTCAAGCAGCACGAGATCATCGATCTGCTCGATCGCGCCGAGGCCATGGTGCCGGTCTCCCGTCAGGAGCGGAAGTCGCATCCGACGCTGACCGGCAAGACCCAGATCAACCTCTTCTTCGAACCCTCGACCCGCACCCAGGGGTCGTTCGAGATTGCGGGCAAGCGCCTGGGCGCCCAGGTGATGAACATGTCGGTCAAGTCGAGTTCGGTGTCCAAGGGCGAGACCCTGGCCGACACCGCCGCCACGCTCAACGCCATGCGCCCCGACGTCATCGTCGTCCGCCACTCGGCGGCCGGCGCCGTGGAATTGCTCAGCCAGAAGGTCGGCTGCGCCGTCATCAATGCTGGCGACGGCGCCCATGAGCACCCAACTCAGGCCCTGCTCGATGCGCTGACGATCCGCCGCCACAAGGGCCGCATTTCCGGCCTCACCGTCGCCATTTGCGGCGACATCGCCAATTCCCGTGTCGTTCGCTCAAATCTCCTGCTGCTGGGCGCCCTCAATGTCCGCACCCGCGTCATCGCCCCGCGCAACCTGCTGCCTGCGGGCATCGAGCACCTGGCAACCGAGGTCTTCACCGACATGCGCCAGGGCCTCGAAGGGGCCGATGTCGTCATGATGCTGCGCCTGCAGCATGAGCGGGCCAATGGCAAGATGATCCCCTCGGTGCGCGAATACTACCACTTCTATGGCCTCGACGCCGAGAAGCTGGCCTGCGCCAGGCCCGATGCCATCGTCATGCATCCCGGACCGATGAACCGCGGCGTCGAGATCGACCCCGCCATTGCCGATGGGCCGGCCTCGGTCATCACCGACCAGGTGGAAATGGGTGTCGCCGTCCGCATGGCCGTGCTCGATGCCCTCCTGCCCGCGGGAGATGCCAAATGAGTCGCGCTCTCGTCATCGACAATGCCCGCGTCGTCGATCCGGCATCGGGCACCGACGCCCGGGGGGCCGTTCTCGTTGAAAACGGGGTCATCAGCGACCTGGCGCTTTCCGGCCCGGCCGGCGTTCCCGACGGTGCCGAACTGATCGACGCCCGCGGCCTGGTGCTGTCACCCGGCCTGATCGACATGCGCGTCTTCACCGGTGAACCCGGCAAGGAATACCGGGAAACCCTGCAGTCAGCCGGTGAAGCGGCCGCTGCCGGTGGCATTACCAGTTTCGTGATGATGCCGGACACCACCCCGGTGGTGGATGATGGCGCGCTGGTGGATTTTCTCATCCGCCGCGCCCGGGCGACCAGCAAGGTCAATGTCCTCCCCGCCGGCGCCATTACCAAGGGCCTTAACGGGCAGGAAATTACCGAGTTCGGCCTGCTCAAGGAGGCTGGGGCCGTCTGCCTCGCCGACGGGCGTCACTCGATCCAGTCGGCATCCCTGCTGCGCACGGCCATGAGTTATGCCGCCAATTACGGGATGACCATCGTCCATCACCTCTCCGACAGGTCGCTAACGGGCGATGGCGTGATGAATGAGGGCCTGTTCGCCACCGTCTTGGGTCTGCGCGGCATTCCGCGCGAAGCGGAGACCATCCCCCTGGCCCGCGACTTGCAGCTGGCCGCCCTCACCGGCACGCAATACCACGCCGCCCAGGTGTCCTGCGCCGCCTCGGTCGAGCTGCTGGCCGCCGCCAAGTCGCGTAACGTTTCGGCTACGGCTGGCGTCTCCATCAACAATCTCGCGCTGAACGAGAACGATGTTGGCCGCTACCGCACCTTCTTCAAGCTCTCGACACCTTTGCGTTCCGAGGATGACCGTCTGGCCGTCATCGAAGGCCTGCGCTCGGGCGCCATCGACACCATCCATTCCGATCACGATCCGCAGGACAGCGAGGTCAAGCGCCAGCCCTTCGCCGAAGCCTCCGATGGGGCCATCGGCCTCGAAACCCTGCTGGCCGCCGCCCTGCGCCTCGTCCATTCCGGCGATGTCGATCTCCTTACCGTCCTCCGCGCCATGACAAGCCGCCCCGCCGACATCCTGGGTCTGCCCGCCGGACGCATCGCCAGGGGCGCACCGGCGGACCTCGTCATTTTCGACCTCGACTATCCCTGGCAGGTCACCGAGCGCGACATCCGCTCCCGCTCGCGCAACACCGCCTTCGAAGGGGCTCGGCTCGCTGGCAAGGTCATGCGCACCATCGTGGCCGGCGAGATGGTGTTCGAGCACCGGGACTGACGGGCACCATGCCCTGACTATCAACCGCGTTATCCCGGAGAGGCCGGGATCCATGTCCGTCGCCCTCCTCCGCATCCAGCTTCGGGCCGGCCCATCGCTTGGATTCCGGCCTTTCGCCGGAATGACACCGCGTGTAGAAGTGCGCGCCGGTCAAACCTAGCCGGTGCGTTCGACGGAAGGTTCGAACGCCCGCAAGCACCACCCCCTTGCCCCCTGCTGCCCCGCCCGCTACTCCTCAACCACCAGGGAGAGGACCCATATGGATATCGCGCCGTTGATCTATGCCGCCGTGCTCGGCTACCTGCTTGGCTCCATTCCGTTCGGATTGCTGCTGACGCGCGCTGCCGGCCTGGGCGACATCCGGTCCATCGGTTCGGGCAATATCGGCGCCACCAACGTGCTGCGCACCGGCAATCGCTGGCTCGCGGCCGCCACCCTGGTGCTCGATGCCGCCAAGGCGGCGCTGCCCGTGCTGGTGGCACGCTACTATTGGGGTGAGCAGGCAGCCATGGTTGCGGCGGTCTTCGCCTTTCTCGGCCACTGCTTCCCGGTCTGGCTCAACTTCAAGGGCGGCAAGGGTGTCGCCGTCATGATCGGCTCGCTCCTGGCGCTGTCATGGCCCGTGGGTCTCATCTTTTGCGCCGTCTGGCTCGTTATCGCCTTCGCCCAGAAGATGAGTTCGCTGGCCGCGCTCACCGCGGCTGCCACCGCGCCGATTTTCGCCTTTGTGGTC
>CAMLOA010000310.1 GCA_946481445.1 uncultured Devosia sp.
TCACCTGCGCGGCCACGTTGACCGAGCTCTGGCTGTCGCGCACCAGAACCTCGACTGAGTAGGTCTTGCCACCGATCTCCAAGCCACCGCCGAACCGGGCTTCGAGCTGCGCCTTGACGAAGTCGGTCGCCTCGCCGAACAGCGCGCCCGGGCCTGAGAGGGCGGCGACCCAGCCAATCCTGAGCGTGCTGGTTTCCTGGCCATGCACAGCCGGAAAGCGCAGCGTGAAAGCCGTGGCAATGCCGGCCGCAGCAAAGCCCTTGAGCACAGAGCGACGCGATGTCGTCGGCATAATGGCGGCGTGCTTGTTCTCAGTCATGAAGTCCCCTCCCAAGGATCGCGGACCACTGCATCAGTGATCCAATCAATTGACCAAATCATATGATTGAGATATTGCGGAGTCAACAACCTTGGTGCGGCTGCAACTACGAGTCCGAGCAGGACCCCTGCCGCTGAACACGACTGGGCGGGAGGATTTTGCGTGATGAATGGGGAATTTTGGACCTGGGATTCGGTGGCCACGGCGACGGCCATTCGCGCCGGTGTTATTTCCAGCCGCGAGGCAACACAGTCGGTGATCGACCGTATGCATGCGGCCAATCCGGCGCTCAACGCCATTGCCGAACCCCTGGAGCCGGAGGCTCTTGCTGCTGCTGACGCGGCCGACGCGGCACGGGCGCGCGGCGACGAAATGGGTCCGCTGCATGGTGTGCCCATCACTGTCAAAGTGAATGTCGATTTGGCCGGGCATGCCACCACGCATGGGGTTGTGGCTTTCAAGGACGCCATTGCCGGAGAGGACAGTGCCTCGGCAGCCAACCTGCGCCATGCCGGGGCCGTGATCGTCGGGCGCACCAATATCCCGACCTTCTCGTATCGCTGGTTCAGCAGCAACACGCTTCACGGCGAGACGCGCAACCCCTGGGGACCGTTGCTGTCGCCAGGGGGCTCGAGCGGTGGGGCCGCATCGGCCTCCGCAGCCGGCATTGGCAGCATTGCCCACGGCAATGACGTGGCCGGCTCGCTCCGCCTGCCCGCCAGTGCCTGCGGCATCTATGGCATGCGGCCTACCGTGGGGCGACTTCCCAGCTACAACCCGGCCCAGGCGTCCGAAAAATCCCTGTGCCTGCAAGTTGCCGCTACGGAGGGGGTGCTGGCACGCTCGGTGCGCGATATCGAAATCGGCCTCAAGGTGCTTGAGCGCCCCGATCATCGCGACCCGTGCAACGTACCGCAACCTGTGTTCCGCCAAGGATTGGACCTGCCCTGCCGGGTAGCGCTCTTCACCGGCGAGGCCGAGTTCGGCACCCATCCCGAGATCGTCACGACGCTGCGGCGGGCCGCTAACTGGCTGGAGGAAGCCGGCTACATCGTCGAGGAAGTAGCTCCGCCCCGGATGGCCGAAATGGCCGAACTCTGGATGGCGTTGCTCTATGCCGAATGCACCGGCCCGGTTCGCGACTTCATGCTCTCGGTGGGCGATGATGCCTTCCGCAAGGCCTTCCATGACACGGCCGGCAACCTGCCCGTGTTCGATGCTGCGGCGGAGCACCATGCCTGGGAACGGCGGATGACCATTCAGCGCGACTGGCAGGTGTTCTTCGCCACCTATCCCATCCTGCTGGTGCCGACTTCGTTCCAGCCGACATTTCCCCTGCGCCACGACCAGGAAGGTCCAGAGACCATGGCCGCCATCATGCGAGCCTTCAGTGCCCTGTCGTCCACGGCCGGACTGGCCCTCCCGTCCATCTCTGTCCCCGCAGGCACGGCGCGAAACGTGCCGGCCGGGGTGCAAATCATCGCCGCCCGGTTTATGGATGAGCGATGCCTGGCTGCCGCCAGGGTCATGGAAGGGAAGATCGGGCCCATCAGGCCAATCGATCCCGTCTGGCACTGACCGCGCCATGGGAGAGTATCAGTTGGCGGAACAGACATTGCCTCGCAAGAGCCGGCCGCGCCCGAACAGCGACGGGCGGCGGGAGCAGATTGTCAACGCCGCGCTCAAGGTGATGATCTCGGATGGTGTCTACCACGCCACCACCCGCAAGATCGCCGAGGCCGCCGGTGTCAACGTTGCCACGCTGCATTACCACTTCCACGACAAGGAGGAGATCATCCTCAGCGTCATGTCGGTGCTGGCCTCGAATTATCGCGGCAGGCTCGATAAACGCTTCGGATCGCCGCAGCCGCTGCATGACCGGATCGAGGACCTGCTGGCCTTCATCTGGGGCGAGATCGAGAGCGCGCCCGGTGAGCAACTGGTGCTGCAGGAGATGACCCTCTACGTGCTGCGCGTACCCCAGGCGGCGCATCTGGCGGCCGAAAAGGAGCGCGAGATCAAGCAGCTCTATGCAGAGTGTCTCTCACGTTGCAGCGACGTTTCGGCGGCCGATACTCCCCGCATCGCCGAATTGTCCAATTTCATCTATGCCTGCTTCGTCGGCATCCTCAACCAATGGCTGGCGACCCGCGATACCGCACTCCTGCTGACCACCACAAGGCAGCTCGTGCACGCGGCCCGCAGCATGTGGAAGACCTTGTAAGCCTGCGAGATGATCTCTTACGCGCGGGGCAATGCCAGGTCTGCCACCAGGGCGATGTCGATTTGGATCACCGTGACGGTTCCGTCCAACGCACCGGCGTTTTCTATGCCCCCAGAGACCAGGGCAAGCTGGCCCGAACCAAGTCGCACTACCGCCGCGCCAAGAGTGAGGATCGTATGCCCGCTCATGCATAGAAACAGGCTGCGACTGGCGAGCGGGGCCACACAGGATGCGCTGAGCCTGCGGGCTCTGCCGAGTGCGGAGCGTCTCGGCATGAGCCTTGACGGCGACATGCCGCGCTTGCTGCACAATATTTCCATGCACACGCAGGTTTCCATGCGAGAGATCGCCGACATGGCGGTGTTCCTCGCTTCAGATCTGGCGCCACATATCAGCGGCCAGTCGATCAGTGTCTGCGGCAATGTGGAGTCCTTCCGGACCACGCCGCTTCCTGCGAGGGAAACCGTAGGTCCTGAGATGCAGGGATCGGAATCGCATACCCCTGGAGGATCGTTATGAAGCCAGAAATCGGGTCGGGCTCGACCACGGCGAGGGCTCTCGAAGCGGCGGGGGATGGCGAGGGCGCCCGCGATATCGGCGCGCTGGACGAGGCCAGCGGCGGCGCCGATCGCAAGCTGGCGCCGACGCGGCGCGGCCTTGTCGAGCGGCTGATCTATGGTCCGGCGCCGGACCTCTCGGAATTGCAGGCCGGCGGCCGCATCGCTGCTGAACTGGCACGGACCCCCCATCCGGCGCTCGCCAGTGCCCTCGAGGTCCTCAACCGGGGCGAGGCCTTCACCGCCGACGGCAAGCTTTCGGGCGAATTGCGGCGCGTGATGTCCGAGGCAGGTGCCTATGGCATCACGGTCCCCGCCGCGTTCCGCGGCCGCGGCGAAAGCTATCTGCAGTTGGCGGCGCTCGAGGAGGCGCTGGCCGCCAATGGGCTCGGGCCGATGGCCGTGGAGATTTCCGGACACCTCACCATCGGGGCCGGCTCGCTCATCGGCTATGGCAGCGCGGAGCAGAAGCGTACGTACTTGCCGCTAGTGGCCGAGGGTGTCCCCATGGCCTTCGCGTTGACCGAAGTGGGCACCGGCGTCAACGCCAAGAAGATCGAGGCCTATGTTGTCCGCGACGAGAACGGGGACTACCGGCTCTTTGCCGAGGGCACGCGAAACAAGCTCTGGATCACCAATGCAAGACATGGGGCGTTGGTGGGCATCGTCACGCGCCTCGGGCAGGGCGGAAAGCAGCTGGG
>CAMLOA010000311.1 GCA_946481445.1 uncultured Devosia sp.
TAGGGCCGGGTGAGGGGGCCTTTCCTCCGGCTAAGCACTGCCGATCAATATCCCCGCCGCGAACACCAGCGCTCCGCCGACCACTACCTGCAAGGCGGCGCGCCAGAACGAGGTCTGCATGTAGCGGTTCTGGATGAAGGCGATGGCCCACAGTTCCACAAGAACCACGGCGATGGCAACAGAGGTGGCGATGGTGAAATCGGCAATGAGATAGGGCAGGGCGTGGCCCAGGCCACCCACGGCCGTCATGATGCCGGCGGCCAGACCCCGCTTGATGGGCGAACCGCGCCCGGTCAGCTTGCCATCGTCGGACGCGGCCTCGGTGAAGCCCATGGAAATGCCGGCGCCGATGGCAGCGGCCAGGCCGATTAGGAAGGTCTGGTGGGTATCGCCCGTGGCAAAGGCGGCGGCGAAGACCGGTGCGAGCGTGGAAACCGAGCCATCCATGAGGCCGGCCAGGCCAGGCTGCACATAGGTCAGCACGAACTGGCGATGGCTCTCGGACTTTTCCCGGTCGAGCCCTTCTGCGCCCAGCGCATCGGCCTCGAGGCGATCGGCCGCATTGGCATGGGCGCGTTCCTGCGCGGCAAGGTCGCCCAGCAGTTTGCGGATATCGGCATCCGTGGTCTGCCTGGCGGCCTCGAGGTAGAAGCGATAGGCGCCCTCCTCCATTTCCCAGACCTGCTGGCGCACGGCTTCGAGCGTCAACTGCTTCATCAGCCAGAGCGGCTTGCGGGTGATGAAGCCGCGGACATGCTCGCGGCGGATGGGGACGAGGCGCGTGCCAAAGCGGGCGACGTAAAGATCGAGCAGGCGGCGGCGATGTTCGTCCTCCTCGGCCGCCATCCCCTCGAACAGGGCGGCGGAGCCGGGATAGGCATCGGCCAGGCGGGTGGCGAATTCGGAATAGATGCGGCCATCCTCCTCTTCGGCGGCGACGGCGAGGGAGAGGATTTCGCGTTCGGACAGGGACGAAAACGGCCGGCGGGTATCGGGCAGGAGGGAGAACATCGGGATGCCATTGTTTGGAATGGTTCTAAACAATGGTTAGAACGGTTCTAAGGTGAAGGCAAGGGTGGGTGGCGGCAGAGGGTTGTGGCCAACGCCCTGCGCGATCCTATGCTGGCGCAGGCCGGATTCCATGCAGCGCCTGATCCACAAACTGGTCGTTGCGGTGGACAACGGACATGGATTCCGGCCTGCGCCGGAATGACTCCGTGGGTGGATGGGCATCGAGTTGCCGTCGGGCGTGCTATGCTGACCTCGATGATTCACGCCCCATGTCCATGAACCTGTTTTTCCGCTCCAAGCCGAAAATCCCGGCCACCACGCTGATCGAGATCGATGGCGCGCCGGTCAGCGTCACCGTGCGGGTCAATGCGCGGGCGCGCAATTACCGGCTGTCCATCCCCCATGCCGGTGGGCCGGTGCTGACCCTGCCACCACATGGGCGCTGGGCGGATGCCGAGGCCTTTCTCAACCGGCAACGAAACTGGCTGGCGGCCCGGATCAGGCGCGCGCCGGAGGCGGGCAGCCTCGCCCATGGCGGGACGGTGCCGCTGCGCGGGGTGCCACACCGGATCGTGGGGACCGGCCAGGTGCGGGGCCGGGTGGAGACAGGTGAGATGGACGGAGACGCCGTACTGCTGGTGCCCGGCGACCCGGAGCATCAGGCGCGGCGGCTCACCGACTGGCTCAAGGACCAGGCACTGGAGGACCTCAAGGCGCGTACCGCCATCCACGCATCGCGGCTGGGGGTCAGCGTCAAGCAGGTGCGCATGCGCAGCCAGGCCAGCCGCTGGGGCTCCTGCTCCTCATCGGGCAATATCAACTACAACTGGCGCCTGGTGCTGGCGCCGCCCTTCGTGCTGGACTATGTGGCCGCCCATGAAGTGGCGCACCTAGTGGAAATGAACCACTCGGCAGCCTTCTGGGCGACGGTCAAGCGCACCCTGCCCGACATGGAACGCGGCCGCGCCTGGCTCAAGGCGCATGGCCGGGAACTGATGGCGCTAGGCGGCTAGTCCGGCGGTGTCCTGTTCCTGGCCAGGACGTCGCCGGCCAGGTAGAGCGAGCCGCAGATCAGCACGCGGGCATCGGGCATCGCGGCCGCTGTCTTCAGGGCACTGACGATGGATCGCTGCGGGCGGGCGTCGAAGCCGGCCTTGCGGGCCTCCTCAGCGAGATGGCCCGCCTTGTGCGCATTGGCTTCGCCGGGAATGGTGACCGTCAGCACCTGGCTGGCCATGCCGGCAAAGGGCGCCAGGACGCTGGCCGGATCGCGCGTGTTCATCAGGCCCAGGATGAGCACCAGCGGGGCGGGACGGGCGCGGTCGAGCTCGCGCAGGGCGGAGGCCACGGCGGCGGCGCCATGGGCATTGTGAATGCCATCGAGCCAGAGCTCGGCGCCCGGACCGAGGAGGTTGCGCAATGGCCCGGACTGAAGTGGGGTCATGCGCGCGGGCCAGACCACCTGGCGCAGCCCGCGCGCCAAGGCATCGGCATCGACCGGAAGCCCGAAATGCCGTGCAGCCGCAATGGCCAGCGCGGCATTGTCGAACTGGTGGCCGCCCAGCAGGGAAGGCGGCGGCAGATCGAGCAGGCCCGATTCGTCCTGATAGACCAGGCGCCCATCCTGCTGGCTGCCGTGGAAATCCTCGCCCTGGTAGAGCGGAACCACGCCGAGGCGGCGCGCGGCCCGCTCGATCACGGCACGCCCTTCGTCGCGCTGGAGGCCAATCACCGCCTTGCTGCCGCGCTTGAGAATGCCGGCCTTGCTGGCGGCGATTTCGGCCAGGGTGCGGCCAAGGAAACCCTGATGGTCATAATCGACCGGGGTGATGATGGTGCCCAGGGGATGGGTGATGACATTGGTGGTGTCGTAGGTGCCGCCCATGCCGGTTTCGAGCAGCAGATAGTCGGCCTCGGTCTCAGCAAAGAGCAGGAAGGCGGCGACGGTGGTGATTTCAAAGAAGGTAATGGGCCGACCGGCGTTGACGGCTTCCACCCGCTCGAGCGTGGCATTGAGGCGGCGGGTATCGACCAGCCTGCCGGCCAGCCGGATGCGCTCGTTGAAGCGCACCAGGTGCGGGGAATTATAGACATGCACGCGCTGGCCCGCCGCCTCGAGGAAGGCGCGCAGATAGGCGATGGTCGAACCCTTGGCGTTGGTGCCGGCCACATGGATGGTAGGCGGCAGATGCGCGTGCGGATTGCCCAGTTCGGCCAGCAGCGGCAGCATGCGATCGAGGCTGAGATCGATCAGCTTGGGATGCAGGGCCGAGAGGCGCTTGAGGATGGCGTCGGTGCGGGACATAGCGTGATCCGGCCGGTGGGAGCCGATGGGTTAGCGCCGAACGGGCCAAAAGGGCAAGGGGGCGTTTGCGCCGGCCCTGGCCCGCGGGATCGGGGCTCACGGGCCCACGCGCCTCCCCATGGTGGGTCGCCGGGACACATGTCCCGGCAGTGGTCAGAACTCGGCCCAGTCCTTGTCGACGGCGGCATTGCCGCGACGCAGATAGGTGCCGGCAACGGCCTTGAGCTTCTCCTGCATGCCGCGGATGCCGCCCGGTGACGGGGCGGCGCCCGCGGCGGGACGATGGACGCCCGCCGATGACGGCGCGTCCTCGACGGTGAAGACATCGACAATGCGATCGAGCTCGGTGGCCTGCGCCTCGGTCTGCTCGATGGCGGCGTTGGTCTGTTCCACCAGGGCCGCGTTGTGTTGGGTCATCTCGTCCATCTGCTGGACGGCGACATTGACTTCCTCGATCGCCGATG
>CAMLOA010000312.1 GCA_946481445.1 uncultured Devosia sp.
GCGCGAGGCCCTGAGCAAAAGAAAACTTGGTTGGGAGGGCCAGGCAGCTCGCAGCTGTCGTTGCAGAGGCGAAGCGCAGGCCAGGAACAGCGGGAGCGGGCGCGTTGCCGATCGGCAGCTCACGGCCCCACCTTTGTCATCAAACTGACCTGACGCACATTTGCTGCTCTCGGTCATGCGAAAGCCGCTGACCGCTATCGGCCCAAATCTTGCCATTGCTCGCGTCCTCTGGGGGATCGGCTTGGGCCCGATGGCAGACTGCGCCAGTGGTGGATTTGACCACGGGTACGAAGTAGCCTGTGCCAAAAGTGCGAGGGGCTGCAATGGTGGAGAACGAGGACTTGGGCATACCGTCGACTGAAACGATGTCGATCAGCCTCATCGTCAATGGTGAACCAAGCACTTTGCGTGTTGACCCGCGAGTGACGTTGCTCGACGCGCTGCGCGACCACCTAGATCTGACAGGGACCAAGAAGGGCTGCGATCACGGGCAGTGCGGAGCCTGCACGGTCCTGGTCGAGGGCCGCCGCATCAATTCCTGCCTCAGCCTTGCCGTGATGCACGATGGGGACGAGATTTCCACCATTGAGGGGCTGGGTTCGCCCGACGCCCTGCACCCGATGCAGCAGGCGTTCATCGATCACGATGGCTTTCAGTGCGGCTACTGCACGCCAGGGCAAATCCTTTCCTCGCTCGCCGTACTTCAAGAAATCGAGGCGGGCATCCCCAGCCATGTCACTGCAGATCTCAAGGGTCCGCCACCGCTCAGCGACACAGAAATTCGAGAACGCATGAGCGGCAATCTCTGTCGCTGCGCGGCCTATCCGAACATTATTGCAGCCATTCGAGCCTTCGCCGGGAGCACGCCGTGAGGGCCTTTAGCTACGAACGCGCCAAGACGCCGGCGGAAGCCGTAGCGGCCGTTGCTGGAACGCCTGGGGCAAAGTTGATCGCTGGGGGCACCAATCTGCTCGACCTGATGAAGCTCGGCATCGAGGCGCCCGTCCATCTGGTCGACATCAATCACCTTGGTCTTGACACGATCGAGCCGACCGATGAGGGCGGCTTGCGCGTTGGCGCTCTGGTCCGCAACACCGATCTGGCGGCGGATGCTAGCGTGAGGAAGGACTATGCTGTGCTCTCCCGCGCCCTACTCGCTGGGGCCTCGGGACAGCTGCGCAACAAGGCCACCACGGCCGGCAACCTGATGCAACGCACCCGCTGTCCATATTTCTACAACACCGACATGGCCTGCAACAAGCGCAAGCCCGGCTCGGGATGTTCGGCGATCGGGGGGCTGAGCCACAACCTCGCCGTCATGGGAGTGAGCGACACCTGCATCGCCACCCATCCCTCCGACATGGCGGTGGCGCTGCGAGCGCTGGACGCAGTGGTTGAGGTCATCTCCCCCAATGGCAAATTACGCACGATCCCGATTGCCGATTTCCATCGACTTCCCGGTGACACCCCGCATCTGGACACTAATCTGGCGGCGGACGAAATGATCACCGCCGTGATCTTGCCAAAGCCGGTTGGCGGCACCCATGTCTACCGCAAGGTCCGCGAGCGCGCCTCCTACGCATTTGCCAATGTCTCGGTGGCCATGATCATCAAGGACGGCCATGTCGCTCGCCTCGCGTTGGGCGGTCTGGCGCACAAGCCCTGGCGCGTCGAGGCAGCGGAGGGAGTGCCGGCTGAGGCCATCTCCGACATCGTCCTCGCCGGCGCCAGACCGACTACCGACAACGCTTATAAGCTTGACCTCACCCGCCGCATGATAGCCGCCTGCCTAGGAGACGCATCATGATCGGGGAAGCGGTTTCGCGCACCGAGGGGCCATTGAAGGTTACCGGTCGTGCCCGCTATTCCGCCGAGCGGCGCGAGATGGGAAAGCCGCTGCATGGCTTTATCCTGGGCGCCGGCATCGGCAAGGGTCGGATCTCCGCCATTGACACCACCCGCGCCGAGGCGATGGCCGGCGTACGACTGGTCTGGACCCATCGCAACGCCCCCGCACAGGCCGCGGTGATCCCGAAGTCCGATATTCTTGACGTGCAGCCGCAGCTGACCAGCGACACCATTGCGCATTACGGTGCGCCAGTCGCCTTCGTTGTGGCCGACACGTTCGAGCAGGCGCGCGCGGCCGCCGCCGCGATCCACGTTCGCTACGACATCGTTCCCGGCGCGTTCGTGCTCGATGACGCCTCCGCCGCCGCCGAATGGCATGGCGAGTCGCGCGTCGGCAATCTCGACGATGCCATGGTCGCCGGTGAGGCGTGTATCGACGCGGTCTATTCGACGCCTTATCACTTCTCGCAGCCGATGGAATTGCACGCCTGCATCGCCAACTGGCGCGACGGGCACCTTACGCTTCACATCGCCGCACAGATGGTCGCGCAACTTGCTGACGCCGTCGCTGACACCATTCTCATCGGGCGGGACTGTGTCACGGTCGACAGCAGCTTTGTCGGCGGTGGCTTCGGCGCCAAGATTGGGCTGCATGCCGAGGCGATACTGAGCGCCCTTGCGACGCGACAGCTGAACTGCCCGGTTCAGGTCGTCCTCACCCGACGCCAGGGCTTCACTACTGTTGGCCACCGCCCCGCTTCGATCAGCCGTATTCGCCTCGCTGCGACGCACGGCGGCAAACTGACCGGTCTCGGCCACGATGCCAATATCCAGGTCTCGCCCGAAGGCAACTGGAAGGAGGGCGTCGCCACGGTGGCACGCGCCCTCTATGCCGCCCCCAACCGCCTGACCCGCACCCGCCACTCGACACTCGATACCGGCGTCTGCGAGCCGGTGCGCGGCCCCGGCGAAGTGCCCGGACTGATGGTCTTCGAATCCGCCATGGACGAGTTGGCCGAAAAGCTGGGCATGGATCCGGTGCAACTCCGCATCCACAACGATACTGACATCGACCCAGAGAAGAACCGGCCACTCAGCGGCCGCCGCCTCGCTGAATGCCTGAGAGAAGGCACAGCTCGATTCGGTTGGGACCAGCGGCCCACCACACCCGCCAGCCGTCGCGACGGCCGTTGGCTCATCGGCTATGGCGTCGGATCTTCAATCCGCGGCCATTACCAGACCTCTGCCCAGGCCCGCGTTCGGCTCGAGCCGGACGGGCACGTAGTCGTCCAAACCGACATGACTGACATCGGCACGGGCACTTACACCATCGCCGCCCAGGTGGCCGCCACAGCTCTCGGCGTTCCGGTCGGGCAGTTGCGGGTCGAACTGGCGCGCTCCAACCTGCCGCGCGGCAATGGCGCTGGCGGTTCGTGGGGTTCGGGCAACACCTCTGTTGCCATCGACCGGGCATGCCAGGCGCTGCGGGAAAGGATCGGGAAGGTCGCCGGCACCGGCTACAACGACCTCTTCGCCGAAGTCCGGCGGCATTTTCCCGAGGGCCTCGAGGCGGTCGGTACGACACGAGGCATGGATGACGAGCCCAGCTACGACAATTTCTCGATCTTCACCTATGGCGCCACCTTCTCTGAGGTCGGTGTCGATGTCATGACCGGCGAAACCCGCATTCGCAGAATGCTCGGCGTGTTCTCCGCCGGCCGGATTCTTAACGCCAAGACTGCCCGCTCTCAACTGCTCGGCGGCATGATCTGGGGCATCTCTGCCGCGCTGCACGAAGCGGCCTACGTCGATCCGCGCAATGGCGGCTGGGTCAATGGCGACTTAGCCGAGTATCTTGTCCCCACCCACGCCGACGTCCCGCAGATCGAGGTGCGTGCGACCGACGAAGGCCTCCTCATCAGCCT
>CAMLOA010000313.1 GCA_946481445.1 uncultured Devosia sp.
AACAGTCGATTTGACCGTCGTTGGACCTTGCGGCCGTCATTGGTGAATCGATCACTGTCCCCCTTTGTTGCGGCTGTCCCAAGCACAACGGCCCATTTGGGCAATTGACGGCTCGTCCGCCGAGAGCGCAAAAAAATGGCCTGGCCAAAAGCCATTCTGATCTTCTGCTGCTTTCCTTCTCATTGGAAATGAGCCTGACGCCCCGCAAATTTGCGGAACGTGATTGCCTTCTCTCATCGCTCGCGGCCGGCTTGCCCCGAGGGAGCGAGTGCATTGCTGATCCTGTGGCTCGTGGGCCAGCGGGGAGATCTGCCGGGCCGATGCCCGCGCCCCGGCAATCGGTCTATGCGCCATGGCCTATGCTGACTCCTGATGGTGACGGCCTACCCTCCAGTGGGGGAGCGGTGGCGGTCGCTCCTGACGGTGAGTGACCATGGAGGCGCGTTCGATGCGGTGAGTTCCGGCTTTGCCGAACCTTGCGTGCCTGCAGTCTGTTCAAACATTCGCTGGGCAATCGCGCTTCATCGCAAAATTGGAATCCTGAGCTCGTACCCCCGTAGGAGATTTCCGCCGCGTCTGCGGTGGCAATGGCAAGTCAAACATGGCACAGACGCTCCGATTCCTGGTCCCTTTCCAAAAGGATGCGATCAATCGTGACCCTCATTCGCCCACTTGCCGTCATCATTCTTGCCGCAGGGCAGGGCACGCGCATGAAGTCGGCCCGGCACAAGGTGCTGCACCCTGTCGCCGGCCGTCCCATGCTGCTGCATCTGCTTGCCAGCGTCGGGGAGCTCCAGCCTGAGCGGCGGATCGTCGTGGTCGGCGCGGGACGCGAGCAGGTCCAAAGAGCGATAGCCGAGACGGACGCGAGAATCGTGGTTCAGGAAGAGCAGTTTGGGACCGGTCACGCGGTAGCGCAGGCGCGGGATGCGCTTGGCGGCTTTGCGGGCGACATTCTCATTCTCTATGGTGATGTTCCGCTGGTTCGGCCGGAGACGCTGGCGGCCATGCTCGAGCGCCTCAACCGGGAGGACCAGCCGCGAGCGGTTGTGCTCGGTTTCCGGCCAGCGGATGCTGCGGCCTATGGACGGATCATAGCCGATGGTGATGGCGTCATTGAAAAAATGGTGGAATATAAGGACGCCGATGCTGCCGAACGCGCGGTGACGCTTTGCAATTCGGGGTTGATGGCCGTTCGGTCGGCCGACCTGTTTGGGCTGCTCGACAGGATCGGTAATGATAATGCTGCGGGCGAATATTATCTCCCCGACATCGTCATGCTGCCTGGCGCGCCAAGTGCCGTGATCGAGGCGGAGGCCTGGGAAGTCGCTGGCGTTAACAGCCGGGTGGAACTGGCCGGGGTCGAGGCTTTGTGGCAGGACCGCCGCCGTGCTGAAGCCATGCGGGACGGGGCTACGCTGATCGCGCCCGAAACAATATTCTTCAGCTACGACACAGTGCTCGGCCGGGATGTCGTGGTGGAACCGAACGTGGTTTTCGGACCCGGGGTCACGATTGCGGAGGACGTGACCATCCATGCCTTCTCGCACATCGAAGGCGCCACCATCGGCAAGGGCGCACAGGTCGGCCCCTATGCCCGGCTAAGACCCGGCGCGGCGATCGGCAGCAAGGCCAAGGTCGGCAATTTCGTCGAGATCAAGCAGGCTGGGCTCGGCGAAGGCGCCAAGGTAAACCACCTGTCCTATATCGGGGACACGCAGATAGGCGAGGGCGCCAATGTCGGTGCAGGCACCATAACCTGCAATTATGATGGCTTCCGCAAACACCGGACCGAAATTGGCGCGGGCGCCTTCATCGGGTCTAACAGCGCCCTGGTGGCGCCGGTGCGTATCGGAAATGGAGCCATCGTCGCGGCGGGGAGCGTCGTGACGCAGGATGTGGCCGCCGATGCCCTTTGCCTCGTCCGTCCACTTCAGGAAGAAAAGCCGGGCTGGGCTGAACAATTCCGGGAAAAGTCGCAGGCGCGAAAAGCGGCCGGATAATGGCACAGCCCTTCAGCTGGCGCTTGATGGGGGCGCTGTTGCTGCTCTTCGCCATGATGGGAGGGGTGATCCTTCGGCTGGTCGGCAACGCCCGGGCGATGCCGGTCGTCCGTCATCTGGAGATCGCCCTGCCCTTTCCGAAGGACGCGCATCGTCAGCCGATAACGCTCGCGCTCATGACCGATACGCATGTGGGGCCTGAAAACAGTCCCGAGCGCATGGCGCGCATCGTGGATCAGGTGAATGCGCTCAAGCCCGATCTCGTCGTGCTTGGTGGTGATTATATAGCGGACGCGAAGGGCGGCGGCGCCTATGGGCCCGCTGCAAGCATCGCGCCATTTGCCCGTTTGCGGGCAAGGCTGGGGGTGCTGGCGGTATTGGGCAATCACGACAGCCCGAGCCATTCGCGCATTGACCGGCGTCAATGGCATGACCTGTTCGCCGCGATCGGCATCCGTCTGCTTGACAATCAGGCCGTGCGCCGCGGTCCGCTCGCACTAGGAGGGCTGCGCGATATTTATACCGGCAGACCGGATATCCCCGGCACGCTCGAGCAGATGCAGGCCCTGGGCGGGGTTCGCGTCGTTTTGTCGCACGGGCCAGATGTTTTTCCCCAGCTGCCGGATCAGCCCATGCTTGCCCTGGTTGGACACACGCATTGCGGGCAGGTCGCCTTCCCATTCCTCGGCATCGTCAACGTGCCGTCCCGGTACGGTACGCGCTATGCCTGCGGCATCTATCGTGAGGGCGCCCGGACCATGGTGGTGTCGGGCGGGGTTGGCACCAGCCGTTTGCCCATCAGGATGCTGGCGCCGCCGGACCTTTGGCTGATCACCATTCATCCGCAGTGAGCGCTGGCCGGGGCCATCCCGCACCATGCCCGACAGGCTGATCGATCCCCTCAGACGCCACATCGGAGGACAGGCCGCTGGGGGGGGGTACGGATCCCTTCTGCGCCGGCTATCGCTGGACCGTCAAATCCAGCACGGGACTGAGCATCGAACCGATCTACATAATTTCATAACCGTCACGAGATTAGGCAGGGGCGTCTTCAAAAAAACGGGGGTAATGATGGTTCGTTCGGTTGTTGGGCTTTTGCTTGCCAGCGCATGCTTGGCCGGCTGCGGTAATGTGGGAAGCCCATTCGGCGAGAAACTGAGCTGTTCATCGGCAGCAGGGCAGGACACTACCATCTCGATCATCAAGGACGAGGTCGAGAAGACCATCTTTGCTGGTAGCCAGGAAGCCTATGGTGCGGTTATCTCGAAGTCGAAAATCCGCGCGGCGCTCGACCAGATCAAATTCCTGATCGAGGATGTACGGACCTCGAAGGAAGATCCGAACAGCACGAAGAAATTCTGCACGGGGAAGCTGAAGATCGTCTTCCCCGACGCGATGATCACGGACGCCGACAAAACCCGCGAATTGCAGGGGGTCAACAAGGTGTCCGAGCTTGCGGACAACAGCGGCGCCGAGCGCGAGGCCAATGCATTCACGATGGACATCGATTTCAATGTCCAGCCGACGGACGATGGCGAGAAAGTCTATTCCGAACTGGAGAATGCCGATGCGGCGCCGACGTTCGTGAGCGCAATCCTGGGCGGCCACCTTGGCTACAAGATGGTGCAGCAATCGCACCAGCAAGAGCAACAGCAGACGCAACTGGCCGAGCAGCAGGAACAGGCGGCGCTTACCGAGCAGAAGCAGGCCACTTTGGGCGAGGCGAAGGCAGAGTTCGACCTCTCGACCCAGACGATCAACGCCATCTGG
>CAMLOA010000314.1 GCA_946481445.1 uncultured Devosia sp.
ATCGGGTTTCTCGACGATCCTTCGGTGAAGGTGCGCGCCGCCCTGGCCTATGGGCTGCTCCATTCCAACGAGGCGCCGCGTCCCGTCATGCTGGCGCTGCTGCATGACAGCGCCGTCATCGCCAGGGCCGTGGCGCAATATTCTCCCGTGCTGATCGATGCGGGCCTGGTGGGTCTAGTGCGGACGCTGGACATGGCGATGCTGGTGTCGATCAGCCAGCGTGCTGTCGTGTCCCCGCGCCTTGCATCGGAACTGATCGCACGCGGCGACCGGCAGCTGACACTGCGTGTGCTGCGGCGGCACGAGATTGCCATGCCAGCCGAACTGCTGCAGCAGCTGGCGCAAGCGCTAGGGGACGACGCCGAGGCGCGCGGCGTGCTGCTTGCGCGCTCCGACCTGCCGGCGCATACGCGCCTGTTGCTGGTGCAGAAGGTGTCGGACAGCCTGCGGCAGTTGCGGCTGGTGAAGGGAGCACTGGCCCCGCAGCGGTTGGAGCGACTGCTGCGCAACAGCGCTGACACGGCCCTCTCGGCAATCGGCGAACGCGAAGCGGGCCGCGCGGAGTCCGACTATGCCAGCCGGCTGATCAACGACAATGGCATCAATACGCGCGTCCTGCTGCATGCCGTGGTGACCGGGCACGTGATGTTCTTTGCCGATTGCCTTTCGGCACTGGCGCAGACGCCCAGTGCCAAGGTCTTCGCGATCCTCGAGGCCGGTAGCCGGCCAGCGCTCAACGCCTTGCTGGCCCGGTGCGGCCTGGGTGACGGCCTCCGCAACCTGGTGGTGCGGCTGATCCTGCATGCCCGGGCAGCGGACCTGGCCGACGATGCCGCCGCGCAGCATTTCGTGGTGACGGCGCTCACCGAGGAACTGATTGCCGAACATGGCGGGCAAATCCCGGCGGATCTCGAGGAGGCCTTTGCCTATCTCAGCGAGCAGAATACCCTGCTGGCCCGCAAGGCCGCTCCAGGGGTGATGGCGTCGTTCGCGCGCGAGGCGAGCGTGCACATGGCGCTGCCGCCGGGGCAGCAGCCCGCCCCGCTGGCACTGCCCATGGCTAGTAGCGGAACTGCTCGCTGACGACGCGTTCCTCCAGGCTGGTGCCCGGATCGAACAGCAGTGTGACCCCGTGCGACCGGTCCTCGCGCACGGTGACCTCCAGCACGTTCTGGAACTCCTTGTTGTCTGCAACGGCACTGACGGGACGCTTGGCGGCTTCGAGCGTGACGAACTTGACCACGGCCCGGTTTGGCAGGATGGCGCCGCGCCAGCGCCGCGGCCGGAAGGGCGAAATCGGCGTCAGGGCGAGGAGCGGCGCCTCGATGGGCAGAATGGGGCCGTGGGCGGACAGGTTATAGGCCGTGGACCCGGCCGGCGTGGACAACAGCGCGCCGTCGCAGATCAGTTCATCCAGCCTGGTCTCCCCATCGACGATGATCCGCAGCTTGGCGGCCTGGTAGGTCGAGCGGAACAGGGACACTTCATTGAGGGCCAGGGCCGTCTGCGTGACGCCGGATGCATCCTTGACCACCATGGAGAGGGGGTAGATCCGGGTGCGCTGCACCGCCTCAAGCCGGCTATCGAGGTCATCCTCGGAAAAGGTGTTCATCATGAAGCCGACGGAGCCGAAATTCATGCCATAGACGGGGGTGCCGGTCCCCATGACCCGGTGCAGCGTCTGCAGCATCAGGCCGTCGCCGCCCAGGGCCACGACCACGTCGGCCGTCTCCAGCCCGTAGTCGCCATAGCGCTGCCGCAACCGCGCTGCGGCTGCATCCGCCTCGGGCGTGCCGTTGGTGACAAAGCAAATCCGGTTTGCGACGGGTTTGGACAGGTTGACCTCCGAGAAGCGAGCCTGCCTAACATGCGGACCGGGCCGCGACCAGCGCAGACTGAGATCGACGGCATTTGAAGCAAGTTTGCCGCCATCTGTGGCAAACTACGCCGTCAACGGTCACCGGCTCGAGGGATGGGACCGCTTGTCAGAAGTGGGTGTAGCTGAAGGTGGTCATCGTCGGATTTCCGCGAATGTCAGGTTGCCTTCCTAGCTTGTACCTGAAGGATTACCGATGCCGTCTCGACGATGAATCGCCGCACGCCGGTAGAGCGCTTCTTCATCCTGCTAAAGTTCCGTGGCGCCGCGGTTGACGTACGCAGTGTTGCACTCGACCTAGCTTGACTGACTCTCCCTGGCATGCTGGTGCACCATCCGAAAGGCTCCGATCCGCGCCTCGGGGCAACCTGTTCGTTGTCTTGCTAGTAAGGACCTACTTTGCTTGGGAGCTACAGCCTCCGACGGACCCGGCGCGGTTTTAACGCCGCTGTTTTGGCTCAGTACCCGGATCCACCAAAGAACTCGCGACGAATTGTACGCCCGATGATCTTGAGATCCAGCCAGAAGGAAAAGTTCTGGATGTAGGCGATATCGTGATCGATACGGGCCTGCGCCAGATCGGCACGGTAGGTTGATCCACGCAGGCCGTTGGCCTGGGCCCACCCAGTTATACCCGGCAGCATCTCGAGCCGACGGTGATAATACGGTACGAGTGTCTCATAAGGGACGCCCGCAGCCATCATACCGGGAACATGTGGACGCGGTCCCACCAGCGACATCTGGCCCAAGAGCACATTGAAGAGCTGAGGCAGCTCGTCGATGCTGGTCTGACGCAGAAGGCGGCCAATTTTCGTTACACGGGGATCGTTCCTGACCGTCTGGGTCACGCCGGTCACATCGCAGTCGTCAAGGCGCATTGAGCGGAACTTGAAGGCGGCGAAGGGCACACCTCCAAAACCTTCACGCTCCTGGCGGAAAAACACTGGACCACGGTCGGTCAGCTTGATCAGCAGCGCGACCATCGCAAAGAGCGGCAGGAGCGCCAGGATCGCCAGAACGGAGGCCACCACGTCAAAGAAGCGCTTGGCGATCAGATGGCGCCTACGGCGCGCATTGACAGCATAGAGGTCGACGTTCGGGTGAGGCATTCGGAACGCCAGTCCACTCTGCCGGCTAACGAACCGATACGCGCTTGGGCGCTCGGTGCTGCTCGGGCTCACGCTGCCGTCATAGTCGGCAAAAGCGGCCATCCGGAAACTCATGTCTTCAACGCGATCCAGGTCGTTCATCACTGAATGCCCTACGAGGGTGCTCAACTAATACGCCGCAGCCCAATATTATTGATTAACAAATCATTGCCAAGTCACAAAATTTGGGAACCGGCAATGCAGTTAATGCGCAGATGCGGGCTCAAAGATTGATACCGAAAACAACAAAAGCCCGGCCACATCATCTGTGCCGGGCTTCTGCGTCTCACCTAAACTTAGCCGGGGAGTGTTGGACTTGGCGACGGGTCAATCGCGCCAGAGTCGGGAAGCAGCAACTCAAACAGCGCATCGATGTCAATTTGGAATGCTTCGTCAGCAGCGTTGGCGACATAGACAGCCGCTCGAAGCGCGATGAATGACTCGTTCGCCGTCTCGATCGGAATATCCGCTGCCACAAGTGCACCAGCATAGGCATTAATCGCGGTTTCGCATGCCGGCAACGTACCATCGGGCAGGGTGCACGAGGCAAACACCGCGTCATAGAAGGATTCGAAGCCCGGCACGGGGGCTGCGTTGGTTGCCGTAACGCCGAAGAGCCCAATAGCTCCAAGGGTCGCGAAAGATATAATGAACTTACGCATCGCATTCCCCAGTTCAAATGCCGCGGGAACTAAATAACTTCCGCTAGTGTCTGAGTCAATGTGTTTAGACTTTGTTTATTATCAT
>CAMLOA010000315.1 GCA_946481445.1 uncultured Devosia sp.
CTGGCGGCAAGTGGAACAGGTGGCGCCGGGCGTCCGGGTGACGCGGGTGGCGACCACCACGACCGTACCGAGCACCAGCAGGAACAGGCCGACGAACACGATCAGCCGCGCGAGCGCCGGGCCCTCGGCCACGAGTTCGGACGGGCCGGCGACCTCGGCGGGCCGCTGACCCGGCCCCGCCACCTCGATACCCGTTGCCCGCGCCATTGAGGCGCCGGGCAGTTCTTCGTTTCGACGGGGACGCAAGTCCCGATGGAGTGCAGCATGGAAGACCGGATGACCTTGGCTGGGGGGCTGGCACGCCCGCGGAACAGCACCGGAAAGAAGCGCCTGGAGATGCTGTTCGGGCGCGACTGGAAAGTCGGCTACCTGTTCGTGCTGCCCATGGTGCTCATCATGGCACTGCTGATCTTCTGGCCCTTCGTCAGCGCCATCTTCATCAGCACGACGTCGCTCAACTTCCTCACCGGCGAAACCACCTATGTCGGTTTCCGCAACTATCAGCGCCTGTGGACGAGCAGCGACTTCCTGCAATCCATGCAGAACACCATCCAGTTCACCTTCTGGTCGCTCACCCTCAAATTCGTCATCGGCATGACGGTGGCCCTCATCCTCAATAGCCGGCTGCCATTCCGCAGCCTGCTCAGCGGCATCATGCTCTTGCCCTGGATCGTGCCGGAAATCGTGACTGCCCTGGCCTGGAAGAGCATCTACGACCCCATGTTTGGCGGTCTCAATCCCATCCTGCAGGGGGCAGGCATCATCGATCGCCCCCTTGGCTGGCTGTCCGATCCGGGCATGGCCATGGGCAGCATCATTTCGGTCAATGTCTGGAAGGGCATACCCTTCTTCGTCCTGCTGCTGCTGGCGGGCCTCAAGGCCATCGACCGCGAGCAGATCGAAGCGGCACAGGTGGACGGCGCCAATGCCGTGCAGCGCTTCCGTCATGTAACGCTGCCGGGCCTGCGCTATGTGATCGTCGTCACGCTACTGCTGTCGTTCATCTCGACCTTCAACCAGTTCGGCCTGCCCTTCCTGATGACACAGGGCGGCCCGAGCGGGGCAACCAAGCTCTATTCCATTCTCGCCTATGAGAAGGCGCTCGGCTCCCTGCAATACGGTCCCGGCATCGCGATCGCCTTCAGCGTCGCGCCGCTGATGGCGATCCTGATCTGGCTGCTGGCGCGCTTCATGCGTCACGACGACAAGCGGGACGGCTCGTCCGAGCGGGGCCCTGGCATCGCCGATCGGCTGCTGGCCGCCGGCACCTGGCTGGTCAATATCGTGATTGACCTCGTCTTCCTGCCCATTCACCTGGTCTTTGCGGCCTATGAGGGACTGGTGCGCAGGATACGCCTGGCCACCGGCCGACCCGCCATGCAGCCCATCATGCGCCAGTCCGCGCGGTCCAATGCCGGACCTCTGGCCCGCCTGCTGGTACTGACCCCGCTCCTGGTCTTCGTGATCTTCCCCTTCTATTGGATCGTCATCACATCGTTGAAGACGACCTCGCAGATCAGCCAGCGCGAGTCCATTTTCTGGCCCCAACCGGCCAGCACCGAGCAATACACCTCGCTGTTGCAGGACACCCCGTTTCTGACCTGGCTGCTGAATTCGGTCTTCGTGGCCGCAATGAGCACCATCGTGTCGGTTGCTCTGGCCTCTCTGGCGGCCTATGCGCTGTCGCGACTGCGGTTCCGTGGCGCATCGCTGCTGACCACACTCCTGCTCATCACCTACCTGCTGCCAGGTACTCTACTGTTCATCCCGCTCTACCAGACGCTCACCAATATCGGCGTGATCAATAGTCACACCGCGCTGATCCTGACCTACCCAACATTCCTGTTGCCCTTCGCAACCTGGGTGCTAATGGGATATTTCAGGTCCATCCCGGTCGAACTGGAGGAAGCCGCGCGCATCGATGGCGCTAGCCGCCTCTATATCTTCTGGCGGATCACCCTGCCTCTTGCCGCCCCGGCAATCCTGTCGGTCACCCTGTTCGCCTTCACCAACGCCTGGAACGAGTTCCTGTTTGCCTTCGTGTTCATCACCAGTGAATCCCTGCGCACCCTGCCGATTGGCCTGCAATCGCTGGTGGTCGGTGACATCCTGCCCTGGGGCAAGCTGATGGCCGCATCGCTGCTCACCGCTATTCCGGTGGCCATCCTTTATGTCTACGCCCAGCGCTTCCTGGCCGAGGGACTTACCGTCGGAGCCGTGAAGGGATGAACCACGCGCCACGGACCGGGGACGCCGACAGGGCGCTCAATGCTGCGGTCGTGCGCAGTTCGATCCCCTCCGCCGTGGACTCCATGGTGCTCAACATCCGCGGCCTGATCTCGGAGGGCGGCCTGGGCGTCGGCGACAGCCTGCCCACCGAACGCGAGCTGTGCGAGCGCTTCCAGGCCAGCCGGAACACCGTGCGCGAGGCCATGCGCATCCTCAAGGCCTATGGGGTGGTCTCGGTGCGTCCCAAGGTCGGGGCAACCATCATCGATGACCGGATGGAGCGCGCCCTCGACCTGTTCTCCTTCAACACCCTCGACATTTCGCGCCGGACTTTCAACGACATCCAGGGCTTCCGCAAACTCATCGAAGTGGGGTCGGTCGACGCCATCTTCGACCAGATGCGCCCCGAGGACATCACCGAGATGCGCAGCATAAACGAGCAGATGCGCAGCGCCGGGTCGATCGCGCAGGCGTCGGAGCTGGACTTCCGCTTTCACCTGCGCCTGGTCTCGATCCTCGACAACCGGGCAGTTGTCGACGTCTACCGGATCATGAAGCCGGTGATCATTCGTATCATGGAGCGGGCCAAGGAACTGCGGGACTTCACCGGCGCCACTTTCGAGCAGCACGCCGCCGTGGTGGATGCCCTGGCGCTTCGCGACCGCGTTCGCTACCAATATGCCCTGCAGACCCACCTGCATATCGGCGTAACCGCCTTCCAGGACCGCTAAGCGGCAACGATCGTTCCGGTTCGCTAACGCACCGGAAGTGTCTCGGCACCGATGGCCCGGAGTGCTGCCGCCGCGACATCGAGATCTTGAGCAGGCGTCCCCGACCCGATCCCGATGCCGCCGACCAGATGACCTTCGAGCCGGATGGGCAGACCGCCGGGCAAAGCGGTCACGCTGCCGCCCGTGGCTGCCGCCAGAGCGCCGGCCATCTCGGCCCGGACACTGTCCGAAGGCGCATCGATGGAGGCCGCAGTCGCGGCCTTGCTGAGGGCACTGCTCAGCGACAGGAACTTGGCGCCATCCATGCGGAAGTGGGCGAGCACGATGCCGCTGGCATCGACAATGGCGATGCATTGGGGCTGGCGCATGGCCCTGGCGGCAGCAATGGCCGCCTGCAGCATGGTGGTGACCGCATGGTCGGTGAGACGGGGCCTTGGCCGCGAAAAGACGGCTGTCGTGTCGGTCATGGGATTTCCTGAAAAAGAAGGGGCGGGCCGAAGCCCGCCCCAAGTTGTCGCGGGAGACGCGATGGACCTATTTGCCCCAGATCTGGGCGTAGGCGTCCCGATAGCCATTGCCGGGATCGAACAGATTGTTGTCGCCGCCATCGAAGGAAATATTGTCTGCGGTGACAACATGGAGCGGTGAGGTGTAGCCGGACCATTCCTGGCCCTGGATGGCGCGGTTGAGCTCGTCCACGAGCTGCCAGCCCTGCAGGTTGAGCGGCTCGGCCACGGTCACGGCCTGATACTGGCCGGTGCGGATGCGCTGATAGGCGCTTTCCGAGCCATCGCCGGCGGCCACGGCCT